>NZ_JBKSWG010000016.1:0-62324 GCF_047234585.1 Sellimonas sp.
AATTATTTATACTCCCCTCAAAAGACCGATGGCTCCCCCATCGGTCTTTTACTTTTCTTTTTTCCACGACTTCTGCTCGAAATACCTTACAGGACTTTGCAGAAAATCTGCTGATAATAGAAACCGGAATATTTATAATGCGCGCAGACTGAACTGGAAGTATCCGCTTCCTCGTCCGGCTGCGCGCATTTACATTCACATTTTATGTTTTTTAGATCATATTCTCAGTTACGTCTTCCGAAAATGCGAAAAAAAACTAGGATCAAAAGCAGCGGGATGACAATCGGCAAAAGCAGCCGCACAATTCCCGTGATGACCGCAAAAATAACAAGGATTACAAGGATAACTCCGAGAAAAAAAAGAATTTTTTTCCACCACGTGTCAATTCCAAGTATGTGAGCGATCATGTCTCCACGACTTTTGTTATTTCTTTTCTCCTCGTCCCCGGTATCGTAGGACCAGGAACTATTTTCCTGCGTTGCGGCATTTCCCCCCGCCGCGATAATAGTCTTCGCGATGATCCAAGGATCCCCCAGCATATCAAGAACTTCCCGTTCGGTCTTTCCGTTTCTGATCTCGTTTCTGATATACTCGTCATAGTATAAGATATGTTCCTGCACTGCTGATCCGCCCAAGTCATTCTCAAGCGCTTCACGAAGTCTATTCAAAAACTCGCTTCGATTCATACATTATACCTCAAATATCAAATCTCCATAGGATGGCATTGGCCATACTTCTTTATCTACAATCATCTCCAACTCATCCACCGGTCTTCTGAGGGCATCCATTGCCGGAACGACATGCTCACGGAATCTTCTTGCCTGATCTTCCCCTTCACCCATCTCAGACGCTTTGCCCGTCTCAGCGATCAGAATATCAAGAGCCTCTTTCGCTTCCTTTAAAAGCCTTCCTGTATCGTTCAAAAGCCCTAACTGTACTTCTGCCTGAGCGCCAGCCTGCGTGACTGCATTGACCGTCTCAGCCAATGTTCTTGTATACCGTATTACTGCCGGAATGATATGTTTGCTTGCCACATCGATCATTGTCCGTGCTTCAATGTTAACCGCCTTGGAGTAGGCTTCATACTTGATCTCCGCACGGGAACGAAGCTCGGCTTCTGTAAATACATGGAACTTTTCGAACATCCGGATGGCATCTTCAGACACAAGAGCAGGGATAGCATCTACCATACTTGAAAGATTCGGGAGTCCTCTTCTTTCTGCCTCTTCTACCCATTCCTGGGCATAGCCGTTTCCGTTAAACACGATCCTCTGGTGTTCCGTCGCATATTCCTTGATAATATCATGAACAGCCTTGTCAAAATCTTCAGCCTTTTCCAGCATATCGCACGTCTCGCATAAAGACTCTGCTACGATCGTATTGAGCACCACGTTCGGCGCTGCCGCGGAATCTCTCGAGCCAAGCATACGGAATTCAAACTTATTTCCCGTAAAGGCAAATGGAGATGTCCGGTTTCTGTCTGTGGCATCCTTGTTTAGTCCAGGAAGTGTCTTTACCCCTGTCTGGAGCTTGCCGCCCTTCAGACTATGGGTGGCATTTCCCGTGTTCACAAGCTGTTCCAGCACATCTTCCAGCTGTTCTCCCAGAAAAACGGAGATGATAGCCGGGGGTGCCTCGCTGGAGCCGAGGCGATGGTCATTTCCCGGATCTGCCGCAGACTCTCTCAAAAGCGCGGAATGCTTGTCCACAGCCCTGAGGACGCACAACAGCATCAAAAGAAATTGGATATTTTCATGTGGTGTCTTTCCCGGATCCAGAAGATTTTTCCCGTCATCCGTCGTGAGAGACCAGTTGTCATGTTTTCCGGATCCGTTGACTCCTGCAAATGGCTTTTCGTGGAGAAGACAGTGGAGTCCCTGTTTCTCCGCCACCTTTTTAAGCGTCTCCATGATGAGCTGATTGTGGTCGACCGCAACATTGCACTCCATATAAATCGGAGCAAGCTCATGCTGTGCCGGAGCCACCTCGTTGTGCTGTGTTTTTGCTGTCACTCCCAGTCTCCAGAGTTCTTCGTTCACTTCCTTCATAAAAGAAGCAATCCTGGCCCGGATACTTCCGAAATAGTGATCATCTAGCTCCTGCCCTTTCGGCGGCATCGCTCCAAATAAAGTCCGCCCTGTAAATACAAGATCCTTTCTCTGAAGATATTTCTGGCGATCTACAAGAAAATACTCCTGCTCGATGCCAACGGATGGTTTTACTCTTTTTGATGTAGTATTTCCAAACAGACGCAAAAATCTTAGAGCCTGTTTGTTTATGGCCTCCATGGAACGCAGAAGCGGTGTTTTTTGGTCGAGAGCCTCTCCTGTGTAGGAGCAAAATGCTGTAGGAATGTATAAGATACACCCGTTTTCATCTTTTTTAACAAATGCCGGAGATGTTGGATCCCACGCGGTATATCCGCGCGCCTCAAATGTGGCGCGAAGTCCGCCGGATGGGAAAGACGACGCATCCGGTTCTCCTTTGATGAGCTCCTTTCCCGAAAAACTCATGAGCACTTTCCCGTTAGACATCGGAGCGGAGATAAACGAGTCATGCTTCTCCGCAGTGACCCCTGTAAGAGGCTGAAACCAGTGCGTATAGTGCGTGGCTCCTTTCTCGATCGCCCACTCTTTCATCTCGTGAGCAATGACGTCTGCCGTTGCAAGATCGAGCTCTTTTCCTTCTTCAATCGTTCTCTTCAACTCTTTGTATATTTTCTTCGGAAGACGTTCCTGCATTACAGTATCATTAAATACATTTTTCCCAAAAATCTCTGCCACATTCACACCTGTTCTGATTTCTTCCATCGTTTTTCCTCCATCTTCTGATACACAAAAAGGCACTCCAATGAATGGAATGCCTTATATTCTTTTTTTCAATTATTCAGCTTTTCCAACGGAACCAAATAATTCCATTTTTTCTTTTACTTTTGCTACAATCGCTTCTGTTCCCGGTTTTAAGAGTTTACGCGGGTCAAAGCCTTTCTTTTCTTTATCTTTGCCTTCTTCAATGTATTTACGTGTAGCTTCAGCAAATACAAGCTGACATTCTGTATTTACATTAATCTTGGCAACTCCAAGAGAAATTGCTTTTTTGATCATGTCATCCGGGATTCCTGTACCGCCGTGAAGTACTAACGGCATATCTCCCGTGAGTTCCTGGATAGCATCCAGTGTCTCAAAGCTTAATCCTTTCCAGTTTTCCGGATATACTCCGTGGATGTTTCCGATACCTGCAGCCAGCATATCTACACCCAGGTCTGCAATCATCTTACATTCTTTCGGATCTGCACATTCGCCTGCTCCGACTACCCCGTCTTCTTCTCCGCCAATAGAACCAACTTCAGCTTCCAAAGACATTCCTTTTTCTTTGCAGGTTGCAACGAGTTCTTTTGTCTTTTCTACATTTTCTTCAATCGGATAATGAGATCCGTCAAACATGATAGATGAGAAACCTGCTTCGATGCATTTCTGGCATCCTTCATATGTACCATGGTCTAAGTGAAGGGCAACCGGAACTGTGATCTTCATTTCTTCAAGCATGCCATTTACCATTCCTACTACGGTTTTATAGCCTGCCATGTATTTTCCGGCACCTTCAGATACGCCGAGGATAACCGGAGACTTTGTCTCTTCTGCGGCTGTCAAAATAGCCTTTGTCCATTCCAGGTTGTTAATGTTGAACTGCCCTACTGCATAATGTCCTGCTTTTGCTTTCTTTAACATTTCAGCTGCTGATACTAACATATTTTTTCCTCCACTTCTTTAAGGTATGACCCCCAGGGGAATCGAACCCCTGATTCCACCGTGAGAGGGTGGCGTCTTGACCGCTTGACCAGGGGGCCATTTGCTGGTGTACATCAGATGTACTCCTCACTTGCATTATTGTATCTTATTTTTCAGAAATATACAAGTCTTTTTCTTCAAGATTTTTGAAATCTTTTTTGTAAGGGTAGTGGATCAGCTCCTGAGCCTTCTCTTCCGGCACCATGATCGACAGTGCCTGCCGCATATTTTCTATCGTAACTTTATCAAATTCTCCGCCAAATTCCCCATCCAAGGTCCACGGGATCTCCTCAAGAGATTCAAAACGGATCTTTTTCGCTTTGAAATTATACATATAGCTGGAATCTTTCTGTTTTCGCATAAGTGCAGTCAGGATTCCCTGAAGCTCCAGCGGATTTTTCGGTGTCTTTACGAGCGTCACTTCAAACTCTCCATCGTCAAACTCCACCTCATGTCCAAACATGTTTCTGAATCCACCCATTGAACGGGAATTTGTAACAGAGGCAAATATGAAATCATCCTCCACCTCTTCCCCATCGAAAGATACTTTGACATGATAAGACGGAATATCAAAAAGACGCTTTGCTCCTTCCAGCACGTACGCCAGATGTCCAAGCATGTTTTTCATCTCCTGCTTTGTCTGGTAGGAAACATCTGTGAACAAACCAAACGCTGCCACATACACAAAAATGTCATTGTTAAAAGTACCTATGTCGCAGTGAAATTCCGTTCCGTTGACCGCGGCATCCGCCGCACTCAACAGATCTTTCGGAATATGAAGGCTGTTGGCAAAATCATTTGTTGTTCCTGTCGGAATATATCCGACCGGAACATGGTTTTTCCGTTTCATCATTCCCGTCACGACTTCGTCCAGCGTTCCGTCCCCGCCGCTGCACACGACGATATCATACTGATCGTCAAATGCCCGTACCTTCCGGTACGCATCGTGATAACTCTGGGTCGGATATATGACTACCTCGCATCCGCTCTTCACAAAAATATCGATAATATCCGAAAGCTTTGGCTTCAGAAGCCCCTTTCCCGCATTCGGATTATAAATAAAAAGTATCTTTTTCATTCTATGTTCTATCTGGCATGCTCCAGGAATTTCTCTATCCCTTTCGCAGCTGCCTCCTCGTCTGCTCCTTCTGTCACAACTGTAAGATTCTCTCCGCCGCTCAGTTTCAGGCTCATCATCCCCATGATACTCTTGGCATTGATCTTTTTATTACCAATTTCGATAAACACCCTGCTTTCGTACTGACTTGCTTCCTGAACAAGCAGCGCAATCGGTCTTGCATCTAATCCGTCATCACATTTAATCTTCAAAGGTTTCTTAATCATACTGTACCTCCTTGCACTCCATTTGCTTCCCTCAATTTTTCGGCAATCTGCCCCAATCGGCGGAGTCTGTGGTTGACGCCTGACTTCCCTATAGGCTCTGCCATCAGTTCTCCAAGCTCTTTTAGCGTCGCCTCCGGATACTTCAGTCTCGTTCTTGCAATATCCTCAAGCCCTTCTGAAAGTTTGTCAAGCCCCATTTTTTCATCAATGTAAGAAATGTCTTCCACCTGCTTTACCGCAGCCGACACCGTCTTGTTGATATTGGCAGTCTCGCAGTTTACCTTTCTGTTGACCGAATTGCGCATCTCTTTTAAGATCCGGATATTCTCCAGCTCCATGAGCGCTACCGGGGCTTCCATAACATTCAGCATCAGCGCGATCTGTGCTCCCTCTTTCAGATATACGACAAACATTTTTTTTCTTTTTACAACCTTAGCGTCCATCTCAAAATCACACATCAGTTTTTGAAGCAGCAAAGCCTTCTCCTCTGACGAACATACGATTTCGAAATGATAAGATTTTTTCGGGTCACTCATAGATCCCGCAGACAAAAATGCCCCCCGCAAAAAAGCTCTTTTACAGCAGCCATTCTGTGTGACCAGGCCGCTGACTGTGGAGAACCCTCCCGTTTCCACTGTGCTTTCTGATAGTTTTGCTGCTTTCCACACTCTTGCCGCATCCCGGCAGTCATCGACCGAAATCGTGTACATGACACTTTTTTTCTCCTGGTTTTGGCGCGTAGAAATTTCAGCCTTTATATTAAACGCTTTTGTCAACAATGTAAAGCATTTTCTTGCAACAGCTTCATTTTCCGTCTGTACTTTCAGAGTTCTGATTCTCCCCTCCCCCCATTTTGCTCTGCCGCAGAAAAGAAGAATAGACGAAAGCTCTGCGATCTGGCAATGCCTGGCTGTACTGATGTGTCCAAGAAGTTCTTCTTTTACATTCCCTGAAAATGACATATCCTTACTTTCCTTTCACCTTGGCATCTTTCTCTATGTCTCTGTGTTCGATTTTCAGCCCGTAACTTTCATCCTGCTCGAGGGCATGATAAAGGCCGTTGGCCAGTGTGACAGACCGATGTTTTCCACCGGTACACCCAACAGCGATGACAAGCTGATTCTTTCCTTCTGTCACATAGTTTGGAATCAAAAACTGGATCATATCCGTCAGTTTGTTCAGAAATTCCTGGGCCACAGGACTTTTCATGACATACTCCCTTACAGGCTCATCATTTCCGCTCATCGGTCGCAATTCTTCGATATAATATGGATTTGGCAGAAAACGCACGTCAAACACAAGATCCGCATCCTCTGGTATCCCATACTTGAATCCGAAGGAGAGGATCGTAACATACAGATTTTTGTAATTTTTGTTCTCAATGAAAATCTTATACATCTCTGAGCGCAGCTCTCTTGTAAGCATCTGACTCGTATCTATGATGTAATCCGCATGCCGCTTCAGGAATAAAAGTCTCCTTCTTTCTTCCTCGATCCCTTTATCTACTCTTCCGCCTCCAGTTAGCGGGTGCGCTCGTCTCGTCTCTTTGTACCGCTTGATCAGCGCCGCATCGCCTGCCTCCAGAAACAAGATCTCAAATTTGATCCCCGTCTCTTGAAAATGTTTTAGAATGTCTGCCATCTCGTCAAAATTTTGCCCTCCACGGATGTCAATGCCAAGCGCCACCTTTGTGTATTCTGTCCCCGGGAGAAGGATCATCTCCATGAATTTTGGAACGAGCGGGATTGGCAGATTATCTACGCAAAAATACCCTGCATCCTCCAGTATTTTCAGTGCTGTTGATTTCCCTGCACCGGACATCCCGGTAACGATTACTATACGCATCTGTACCCCTTTCCACTCTCTTCCCGTTATCTTCCTCAATCTTTTTGTTCAGCCGCTAAAATTCTCCAAGCCGCTTTACTTCCGGCTCCAGTCTCACACCGAATTTCTCATATACTTTGTCTGATACTTGCTGCATCAGGCTGTTCACGTCTTCTGCTGTGGCATCTCCCCCATTTATGACAAATCCACTGTGCTTCTCGGAGATCCTTGCTCCTCCCACACGGAATCCAGAAAGACCGCTGTCCTGAATAAGTTTTCCGGCAAAATATCCTTCCGGCCTCTTGAACGTGCTGCCCGCGCTCGGGTATTCCAGCGGCTGCTTGCTTGTTCTTCTCTCCTTCAGTTCGTCCATAAGTGCTTTTATCTTTTCTTTTTCTCCTTTTTCCAGGCGGATCTTCACACTCAGCACTGTATATCCTCTCTTCATGACAACACTTGTCCGATAGCCGAACTCCAGCTCCTCATTTCGCATCGTCACAATTTCGTTCTCCTCATTTAAAACTGTCACTTCTTCGATGACATCTTTCATTTCTCCGCCGTATGCTCCTGCATTCATGACAACCGCGCCGCCTACACTTCCCGGTATCCCGGATGCAAACTCAAACCCTGCCATGGAATTTTCCAACGCTTTTGCTGCTATCTTGGACATGAGCGCGCCGGCCTGAGCGAAGATGGCGCCGTCTTTTTCCTCAATGCCATTCATTCTGCTCAGACAGACTATCGTCCCTCTGTAACCTTTATCGCTCACAAGAAGATTACTGCCGTTTCCAAGTATATAATATGGCTGTCCTTTTTCCTTCAAAAATCCTATGACATTTTGCACTTCCTGCACATTTTCCGGGAGCACGAAAAAATCTGCCGGGCCTCCGATCCGAAATGTCGTATGTTTTGCCATCAACTCCCCCGTTTTTACTTTTTCTGCCGAAAGACATGCCAGAAGTCCTTCATAAATCTCTTTATTCATACTGTCGTTATCTCCATTTTATTTCTGTTCTGATTTTCCCCACTATCATACATCAAAGCCCTGCCAAATTCAACGTACTCTTGAAAATTAAGATAGAATACGGTAAAATGATAACATGGTCTGTACATCGGGATATTAGTATGAGCATTCCCCGCAAATGGAAGACTAAAAAATTATATTTTTATCACAAAAGGAGTGAACTTTTCATTGGACTCGACTACTGTCATACAAATTATCGTCTTATTGTGTCTTCTCGCCTTGTCCGCATTTTTTTCTTCTGCGGAGACGGCACTTACTACGTCCAATAAGATTCGCATGCGTTCCCTTGCAGATGAGGGAAACAAGCGCGCGAAGCTGGTGCTTTGGCTTTCAGACAATTCTCAGAAAATGCTGACCGCCATCCTGATCGGAAATAATATCGTAAATATTTCCGCAGCTTCACTGACCACGAGTATCGCTTACCAGTTCGGAGGATCGGCGATCGCTGTGGCCAACGCCGCCATTACCATACTGATTCTTATTTTTGGAGAGATCACGCCGAAGACAACGGCAACTCTCCACTCAGAACAAATCAGTCTGGCCTACTCTCCGATCATCCGGCTCTTTACCAAGATCATGACACCGGTTATCTTCCTGATCAATCTGCTCTCAAGAGGCATTTTGCTTCTCCTGCACATCGATCCAAATAAACCGGACAAGACCATGACCGAAACCGAACTGAGGACGATCGTGGACGTGAGTCATGAGGACGGTGTTATCGAATCCGAAGAAAAGGAAATGATATATAATGTATTCGACCTGGGCGATGCCAAGGCGAAGGATGTCATGGTGCCGCGTGTTCATATGACCTTCGCAGATATCGACAGCACTTACGAAGAACTCATCGAGATCTTCCGTGAAGATAAATTTACCAGGCTTCCGGTCTACGAGGAAACGACCGACAACGTGGTTGGTACTATTAATATGAAAGACCTTCTTTTATATGACAGTTCCAAAGAATTTCATGTGCGGGACATTCTCAGAGAAGCGTATTTCACATACGAATATAAAAACATCTCCGAACTTCTGGTAGAGATGCGGGATGCCAAATTTAATATCGCTATCGTCCTGGATGAGTACGGCGAAACAGCCGGTCTGATCACTCTGGAAGATATCCTAGAGGAAATTGTCGGCGAAATCCACGATGAATATGACGAGGATGAAGATGAGGATGTCAAAGAACTTGACACCCATGAATATATTGTGGAAGGTTCCACAAATCTGGACGACCTCAACGACGAACTGGGGCTTTCTCTTGCATCCGACGATTACGATTCTCTCGGCGGATTTATCATCGAGCGACTGGATCGTCTTCCTGCTGAGGGAGATGAGGTAACGACCGAGGATGGTGTTCGGCTTGTCGTGGAAAAGCTGGACAAAAACCGCGTGGAAGACGTTCACGTTTATCTCCCTCCACAATGGGTACATCCGGAAAAAGAAACAAAAGAAAAAGACGAGGAATAACAGAGAGGCAGAGTTTCAACACTCTGCCTCGTTTTTTCGTTTTCCATTCTATTTGTCTTCTTCCTGTATCTCTTCCCCGGCCAGTTTCAGAACTGCCCTAATCTCCGCTTCGCTTCTTTCTGTGTAGAGTGCAAGCTCTTCCAGCGTAATCTTTCGGCCCATCTCTTCTTTCAGCTTACGGATCTGTTCCTCCAGCTCGTCTACTTTTTCTACCATCTTGTTGTCGCGGATTTTTACGTCCTTCTGTTCCGCCAGAAATGCTTCGATCCCCGTCTCTACCGCTTCCAGGATTTTTTCCTCATCCTGCGTCTCCTCCATAGAAAGCATCAGGCTGACATTCCCTTCCTGCACAAGATCCCCCAGAAACACACTGCCGTCGTGAAGTTTGCGGGCAATGTCGAGAACTTTTTCAAGCCAAGGGCCCATCTTTTCCCTGCACGCACCAATCTCCTGTTCATAGTTTTCCAGATATCGCTCTTCCTCAGGTGTGAGAACAGACAGTTCCTTCTCCTCCGCATCCACGATCTTTCCGAACTTTCTTTCATACCCAGATACGGCTACCTTCTGTGATAAAAGGTAGTCGTATACAAGTTCCATCTGCTGTTCGCTTAAATGATCTTCTTCAAAATATTTTTCTACATCTTCTCTTCGGATTCTTCCGCCATGTTCCTTGGCCTCTTCCAGAATCCACCCCAGTTTTCCCTGAAATTCCAGTTTTCCTGACATTGTATCTCTCCTTTTATTTTTTCTGCATTCAAGTTCCTGCTTCTCACAACTGCGAAACAACGACTGTCTGATAACCAGACCGCCGAAGTGCCTGCTCTGTACTTGCCGCCTGATCGACGGATGTGAAATGTCCTACAAGCACTTTGTAAAATGGTCCGATCTGATTTACAAAAGCCGGGAATCCTTCGTTTAAAAGCTCATTTTTTAACCGCTCTGCATATTCCGGATTCCGGAAAGCTCCCACCTGAATATGATATGCTTCCTGTTCACTTTCCTCGGATGGAATCTGAGGCATCACATCCGGGAATGATCCAGGATTCTGGGAGGATGTTGGATTTTGCAGCAATGTATCCAATATTCCTTCTGCGATTGCCTCGGCAATGGCATCAAAATTATCATCAAAAAGCTGATTGTCCGTATCGGAATTGATAAATCCGGCCTCGACGAGCACTGCCGGCATCTTCGTACGTTTCAGAACAACAAGATTCGGTCTCGCTTTCACTCCCAGATTTCGAAAACCGATAGTTTCCAGCTGGTCATTGATATCTTCCGCCATCTCATATTTAACTCCGGAAAGATCATAGACAAGGCTTTCCACCCCCGATACCGCGTTGTCGGTCGGAAAAGAATTTCTGTGTATAGACACAAAATAATCGACCCCCGCTTCATTTGCCTTCATCGCTTTCTGATAAGGGGTTTCATACACATCTGTCGTCCTGGTGTACTGTACATCCAGTCCCCGGTTAGACAGGATTTCTCCGACGGCAAGCGTAAGTTTGAGCGCATCGTCCTTCTCCTGTCTTCCTTTGTAAACTGCTCCGGGGTCTCTCCCTCCATGTGCCGTCTCATATCTGCGCTGTTATCCTATGCCTCCGCCTTTTCCTCACTCTTTGTTCCTTTTTCCATTCTTTTCAAAAGTTTTCGGAATTGAACAAAAAACATTGTAGCTGTCGTTGCCACCGCAAGTGTATCTGCGACTGGTTCCGCCAAAAATACAGCCATCGCTTTGTCTGTAAAGAATAGCGGAAGGACAAAAATCAAAGGAATCAGCAGAATGATCTTACGAAGGACAGCAAGAAACAGGGATGTCTTCGCATTTCCAAGTGCAATGAATGTCTGCTGACATGCAACCTGGATACCAAAGATCAAAGACATTGCCATATAGATCCGCATCGCCCATTCCGTATAGGCAGAAAGATCCGCATCAGATGTAAAGATCATAATGAATGCCTGCGGCGCAAAAACCGCCACTGCCCAAAGCAGTGTTGAGTAGATCACGCAGGCACGCAGGAGAAGAAAGAACGCTTTCTTCACTCGTTCCATATTACCTGCACCATAGTTGAAGCTGACAATCGGCTGGGCTCCCTGTGTAAGTCCCTGAAGCGGCAGCATGGAAAACTGCATCACACTGCTCAGGATCGTCATCGCTCCTACCGCAATATCCCCGCCATATCGAAGCAATGAGGAGTTGAAGCACACTGTGATTGCTCCTTCCGTGGCCTGCATGATAAACGGAGACATCCCAAGAGCCAGGCATGATCCGTAAAGTCTCGGGTCAATTTTCAGATATTTCTTTCGGATCTTCAGCGTCGTCTTCTTTCCAGTCAGGAACAGGAGTACCCACACAGCTGAGAGCGCCTGAGAAATGATGGTTGCCAGAGCTGCCCCGCTTACTCCCATATCAAATCCAAAAATAAAAATCGGGTCCAGAATGATATTTGTAACCGCCCCTATAACAACACTCAGCATACTTGTTCCCGCAAACCCCTGAGTCGTGATAAATGTGTTGAGTCCAAGTGCGATCTGTACGAAAAGTGTGCCGCAGGCATAAATCTTCATATAAGTATCTGCATAGCCAATCGTATTCTCACTTGCGCCGAAAAGCATCAGCAGATCTCTTCCAAAAATAAGGAGCAAAACCGTCAGGATCAATCCCGCTGCAATCGTTCCGCTTGTACAGTTTCCCAAGATCTTCTCAGCTGTCTCACGATCGCCTTTTCCCATCATAATGGAGGCTTTCGGCGCACCTCCCATCGCCATTAAAGCCGCAAATGCACTGATGACCATAATGATCGGAAATGTGACACCCACTCCTGTCAGAGCCGCAGCTCCGATTTTCGGGATATGCCCGATATACATTCTGTCTACCATATTATAAAGTACGTTTACAATCTGGGCTGTAATTGCCGGAACAGCCAACCGGAACAAAAGTCTGCCTACCGGATCTTTCCCAAGATTCGTCTCTTTCTTTTGCTTTGCCATGTTTCCTCTTCCTCTCTTATTATTATGTCATAGGCACATTAACACGCCGGTGCAAAAACCTGTATCTTTTAGTATAGTTCAGAATAAAACAGATGTCCACACCTGTTTTGCCGCTTTACATATCCGCACATCTTTCATCCGCCCTGTCCTGCATCAAGCATAATAGAAACAGCCATAAAAAACTCCCGCATATGTGTTTTTATAACAACATATGCGAGAAGTTTTATTTCTGTGATAAAACATCTATTCATCCGCCTGGCTCTCCGCCTGAAGAATGCGGTTGCTGTTTTCTATCTCATACTGATTGAGCTGCACATTTTGGGTAAATTCTTCTGCTGTATATTTTGGGTCATACCAGTCTTTTGATGAAAACCATTCATTTAAATCTTTTGTCTGAAATGCTCTCCCCCTTCGGGCAAAGATTTCATTTCTCCCTAATCGCAGCTCCTGTCTCGTCTTTCCCTCAAAGTCTTTTTCTGTGAGAAGACGCTTATCACTGTCCGGGAATATATAGTCTCCAGACACCTCCATCTCTTCCTCCTGGGCATCTTCTTCTGTCATCCTCTCGCCATAGTACGCATCCCTTTTCATTGTACACTCCATTTCAGCAGTCAACCCTTGAGGCTGCGTTCCCGACGCCGGCTTTACCGATACTTTCAGGGCATCATCAAGAAATTCGATAACTCCTTCCATCCTGTTTCCGCTCTCATCGGAGAAGGTAAAGGATGCTTTTTTGTCAAATACAACTCCCGTCACGTCGTTGGCACCACGGAATGCATAATCTTCTTCTGCCCCATAGGTATGCCGGATGTCAAAAATGATCTTTTGATTCCCTGCCGTCTTGATGTTGATTTCGTCCAGTCCGTCTGGATCCATGACAGTATTGTCTGCATTTGCCTCGTCGCACCAGTTTCCTCTGTAGCTTGCAAGGCTCCATTTTTCCTCCCCTGTTTCTTTTTGCCCCTGCTCTTTTTTTGTCTCGGCTCCGTTTTTTGCCACATGCTGTCCCAGATAGTGTCCACCAGCCGCTGCAAGACCGATCAAAACGGCTGCTCCGGTCAGGATTGCAATCAACCATTTAAATGAAAATCCCTTTTTATCATCCTTTCCTTCTTCCTCTGCGTAGTCCAATCCTTCCTGAATCTCCAGATAAAGATCGTCCAGTTTCGTCTGTCGTATTTCTTCTTCCGCATCTTCTCTCAAAAGCTCAAACATCAGGTACATCATCTCTTCGGAGACATCGACACTTTCATATCCTTTCTCCGCACACCTAAGTCCAAGCTCAATCCTTGCATACTCCCGAATTCCCTGCACCTTCTCTTCCGCAATTCTGAAAATGCGGGCCACGTCTTCCGTCTTCCACTTTTCGTAATAGCAAGCAAGACAAATCAGCCTTCCGGCAGAGCCGAGTTTCTTATATCCACTTTTCAGTATCCTTGCTATCTTTTGCTTTTCTGCAGTTGTGTCCGGTCTAGATACTCCTTCCCAAGGCGGAGCTGTGTTTTCCTCTTCCAGGTTGAGTCCCTTTTTCTTTCTGCATTCTCTTTCTCCCAGTTTATACAAAACCGTATACAGCCACTTTTCCATCTTGGAATTGTCCTGTAGTGTCTGTATGGTCCGGAATACAACAAGGTACACCTGTTTTACCAAAGCTTTTGCCTCTCCGCGGTTTCCCATCATTAGTCTGGCCCTGAAATATACATCTTCACAAGTTTCCGTGTATATCCGATCGAATCCTTCTATCTCTCCTTGTTTTGCCAATTCTACTGCTGTCTTAAGATTTTCTCTCATACTTACTCCCACTCAACTTTCCCTGCATTGTCTTTCAGCCACTTTCTGTATTGTCTGTAATCCGGCATGATCCGCTCCACCTCGCCCCAAAACGCCTTGGAATGATTCATCTCTTTCAGGTGGCACAACTCATGTATGATCACATAATCGATCACTTTCTCCGGAAGCATGATCAATTTCCAATTAAAATTCACATTCCGTCTGCTGCTGCAGCTCCCCCAACGTTTCCTTTGGGTCTTGACGGTAATTCTGTTCGGCACATAGCCAGTCTGTTCCGAAATCTGTCTCACTCTCTCTGCGATATGTTCTTTCGCCTTTTCCCGATACCATTTTTCCAGTCTCCTGTACCTCTCATCAGAGGAAGTAAAAGCTCCGCCAATCAGAAGATCCTTCCCCGAAATCCGTACTCCCCTGTCCGTTTGCTTCCCCGTCTTCAAAGTATACTCGTTTCCCAGATAAAAATACGTCTCCCCATCCGCAAATTTCTTAGGTTGGCAATCCGCGTTTTGCTCTTCAGCCTTACCTACATGCTTCTGTATCCAGGCGGACTTTTCAGACAAAAAATTCTCAATGACCGGTCTCGACATCCAGTATGGAGCTTTTACCCCTACCTTACCGTTTCGAAAAACGACCACTTCCACTGTCTTTCTCTTTGTCCTTGTAAGATCATAATCAAACATGATCGCATCATCTTTTCGGAAACAGTGCTTCACTCTTTTCTCCCCCAGTCCCTTTCTTTCTATTATCGTCTTTTTCTCCTGTTTGCGCAATACTTTTATCCTTTATATGCCAAAAAGCGGGCCGCACTTCCAATGTCACGGTCCGCCTTCCTTCTTACTTATCATCTTTTTTTATCTTTGCATTGTCCCACAGCCAATTTACCGTTTCTTCCCGCTGCACATTTGATTTGATCTCCTCATCGGTATTCTGACTTTTTAAGTCTTCAACCGAAATCTGATTCAAAGCAGCGTAGTCTTTCAGCCATTGATCGATGTCTTTGTCCGATACACTCACTCCTTCTTCTTTTGCGATCAGATCCAGAGCTTCCTGGCGTTTGATGACATCTTTGATCTGTTTATCCAATTCAGTCTCAAATGTTTTCTCATCCATTCCTGTGTATTGCTGTATCACATCTGCATACTCAACCTGCATTGCATCTGCAATCTGCTGATACTGACTTTTCATCATCTCCGTGTATTCTTCTACCTTTTTTTCCGGATACTTTTTCACTTCGACATTTTCCATCAATGTCTTCTCAATAGCACTTTGCTTTGCAGACTGATAGTCACTCTCTGCTTTGAGTTCCAGCATCTCTTTGATCTCTTTTTTGTATTCGGAGACAGTTGTCTTTTCTCCTTTTACCATCGTCACAAAGTCGTCGTTGACTTCCGGCAGGTTTTTCTGCTGGATCTTCTTCAGAGTAACACTGAATACGACCGGCTGCCCGCTCAGCTCTTCATTTCTGTAGTTATCCGGGAATGTCAAATTGAGATCAAAACTCTCTCCCGTCTTATGTCCGATAATCCCTTCCTCAAATCCATCGATGAAGGTTCCGGATCCTATCTCCAGCTGCTGGTCTTGAGCAGTGCCGCCCTCAAAAGCCACCCCGTCCTTTTTCCCACTGTAATCAATCGTGACGGTATCTCCGTCCTGCACCGCCCGGTCTGTCACATCGGTGTAAGTGGCGTAAGACTGCCGCATGTTTTCGATCTGTGTATCAACGTCCGCATCAGTTACTTTCGTTTTTTTCACATTATCCACTTCAATGCCTTTATAGCCTGTGATCTTTACATAGTCATTTTCGATTTCTTTTGGCGCACATCCTGCAAATGCAACCACGGCCGCCATACACACTCCGGCCATCACTGCTGTCATTCTTTTTTTCATTTATAGTCTCCTTTTTTCTCAAATCATACACAACAACTGTTATATCATATCTTCCATCTCTTTACAAGATATATTCCTTACAGAAGCGGCGAGAAGAGTCTCGATACCTGCTCTTTCATCCGGATCAAAAGTGTACGTTGTTCGTACGTTTCCTCCGTCACTTCCTCGCAGTGCATCAGATCGTTCTCAAATGCCTCTTCCAGTTTTTTTGCCGTTGTCTCACTGTAAATGGTAGCGTTGACTTCAAAATTCAGCTGAAAGCTTCGGATATCCATGTTAGCAGTGCCTACACAGCTTACAAGTCCGTCCACCGTCATCGTTTTTGCGTGAAGAAAACCATTTTGGTACGTATAACACTTTGCTCCCGCCTGAGCCATCTCCCCCAGATAGGAATAGGTCGCCCAGTATACAAGCGGATGATCTGGTTTGCACGGAACCATGATCCGCACATCGATCCCGGATTTTACCGCAATCTTCAGGGAATCCAGTATCGCCTGATCCGGTATGAAATACGGCGTCTGGAAATAAATCCTCTTCTCCGCCATCTGGATCATTTTCAGATAGTTATCCCTCACAGTATCATACTTGGAGTCTGGGCCGCTGGATACGATCTGAACAAGAGAATTGCCGTTTCGTCGGTATTCCGGTATGGCAAAAAGCCTGTCTTCCAGAAAAAGATTCTCTTTTGCCGCATAATTCCAGTCCAAAACGAACCTGACTGCCAGAGATGTGACTGCAGACCCTTCTATGCACAGATGTGTGTCTCTCCAGTAACCGAATTTTTTCGTGTCCAGTCCAATATATTCCCTTCCAATATTAAATCCGCCTACAAATCCAATTCGTCCGTCCACGACGGCGATCTTTCTATGATTCCGGTAATTGATCCGCAGCTGGAGCTGGCCCAAAAATGCCGGAAAAAATTCAGCCACCTGCACGCCTGCTTCCTCCAGCCTGCGCCACGCCCTCTCCTTCATCTTACGGCAGCCCATACTGTCAAAAAGAACTCTTACCTCAACTCCTTCTCTGGCCTTTTTTACAAGTACTTTCTCGATGTCGTGCCAGAGTTCATCGTCCCGTATAATATAATACTGAAGATGAATATAGTTCTCTGCCTGTTCCATCTCCTGGATCAGGGCAAGAAATTTTTCTTTTCCGTCCGTATAGATCCGGATGTCATTGTTGTCCGTAAGAACCGCTTCTCCTGCGTTTAGATTGTATAAGATCAGACTCTGAAAACGCTCCATCTGCGGCGTCTTGAGCCGCAGTTTTTTCCGATAGATCGATTCTTCCTGTCTGCGCACCGCATATTTGATCTCGCCTTCGATCTCTTTCATCTTAAACATCCGGCTTTTTCTGTAATCCTGCCCTACGATGAGGTACAGCACAAATCCCAAGATAGGAATAAAATACAGTACTAAAAGCCATGTCCAGACCGCTGTTGGATTTCTCCTTTGAAAAAAAATGATAACGATGGACAGGAGGATATTGATAAACACAAGATTGTCCAGTATCCACAGAATGACCATTTTGGCCGTATCCAATATCATTTCCATCTTTTTTCCACCTCATTTCTTCTCTTCATTATAACGGGACGGCAAAAAAGATGCAAGCAGGCTTCAAACCTCTTGCACTTAGGCGAAAACAATGCTACAATACAACATGTGCAACAAAAGATTGGAGGAGAGTAATCATGAGCCTTGCATTTAAGATATCTCTTATCGTTTTGGCCATCATTGTAATCTTATTGATCGTTCTCTATTTCCTCGGAAAAAGAGCTCAGAAAAGACAGGCCGAAGCACAGGAAAAGATGGAAGCAATGTCCCAGACCGTTTCTATGCTCGTTATCGACAAAGGCCGTATGAAAATCAAAGAGGCGGGGTTCCCTTCTATTGTTCTTGAGAATACGCCGAAATATCTGCGCCGTTCCAAAGTGGCTGTAGTAAAGGCAAAGGTCGGACCTAAGATCATGACTTTCATGTGCGATGATCAGGTATTTCCGCTGATTCCGGTCAAGAAGGAGATCAAAGCTACTATCAGCGGTATTTACATTACCGGCGCCAAAGGTGTCAGGGGACCTCTGGAGACTCCGAAAAAGAAAAAAGGATTCTTGGCCAGAGCAAAAGAAGCCGCTATGAACAGCAGCGCCGAAAAGAATAACAAGAAAAAATAGCAAATAAAAGTGCTGCCATCCCTGGCAGCCTTTTTTATGCTCTTTATCTGATCGTGTTAGACTGTGATCTTTTGCAGAAGTTCTTCTGACTTTGTCCCTTTCCCTTTGCTGTAGGCGCAAATCTTGGCATGACAGTCTATAGCCGGGCGCTGATCCACTTCTACCGTGTAACGAATATCCAAAAATATTTCGTCTTCCTCTATCGTAATATCAAGCCCTGTCGTCCATATATCAAAAAACACCTGTCCAAACGGAGTGCTGTAGCATGTAAGCGCTCTTCTGTCTTTTTCAAAAAACAGCATTCCTCCCATTTGTCCGTTTTTCATGATCTCTACTGTCTTTTCTTTTTCGTTTATCTTGATCTTGCTTTTGACAATCTTTTTACCGCCGCGAGAAGCCTCGTCGTATACGAAATAATGTTTTCCATTTTTAAAGAAATAATCAGCAGGAACAACAAATTCCACTGACTCCGCATCTTTTTCCTTTGATCCATTTTCCAAACTCTCCGCATGTATTCCTGTTATCTGAAGTAGTATTTCTCTTGTCATCTTCCCTACCATCTCCTAATATTCTTCTATATTGATCTGCTGTGTCGTCCGGATATCGTATGGAAGGATAGAGTTGGCAAAGTGCTTGAACTTGTCTGCCGCATCACTCACATAGAACTCATAGGAACCGTTTGCACAAGATTCCTCTTGTTTATCCGGATCTATGTCTTTTCCGACATTTTGGATGCCCAGTTCTTTTAAAAGCACTTTCAATTCCATTGCCGTCTCATATGCCGGATTGACCAGCCGGATCTCCTCCCCCAGATATTTCATAATTTTGGACCGTAGCAGCGGATAGTGGGTACACCCAAGAATCATCGTATCAATCCCGGATTCTTTCATAGACGCCAGATAATAATCAATCACTTCCTCCGAAATCCGATGCTTGGCAAACCCTTCCTCTACCAGAGGTACAAAAAGGGGGCACGGTTTCCCGATTACCTCTACATCCGGATCCATTTCCCGGATTGTCCGGGAGTACATCTTGCTGCGTATCGTCGCCTCTGTCCCGATGACTCCTACTTTCTTATTGGATGTGGCCTGGACAGCAGCTCTGGCACCAGGAACGATCACGCCCATTACCGGTATATCCGTCTCTTTTTTTACAACGTCAAGCGCCAGGGCGCTTGCCGTATTGCAGGCAATAACGATCGCTTTCACATCCCTTGTTTTCAGAAAACGGATGATCTGTCTGCTGTAACGGATAATGTTGTCCCTGGATTTACTCCCGTACGGCACTCTGGCGGTATCTCCGAAATACACCATATTCTCATCCGGAAGCTGCCTCATGATTTCCCTTGTCACGGTCAGTCCGCCGACCCCGGAATCGAACACTCCGATCGGAGCCGTTCTTTTATTATCTATACTCACTCTTTTTTTCTCCTTATCACTCTTCTGCCTTTCATTTTACAATCTCTCTTTTTATTTTTCAAGGCAAAAAGCAAAATGCTGCAAAAGCACACACTTTTACAGCATTCTGTCTCTATCTTTTGTCTGTTCCTATTATTAGATGGAAAGACCTTTTGCGATATCATACTGATAAGCCGGGATTGCTTTTTGCATATCCAGCGCCTCGTCGATATCGAAATCTACATATTCCCCATGCTTATATCCTACGACACGGTTTGTCTTACCTTCCATAAGAAGCTGTACCGCTTTTGCTCCCATGATAGACGCATATACACGGTCTTTTGCTGTCGGGCTTCCTCCCCGCTGCATGTATCCTAGAATCGTAGCTCTCGTCTCCATTCCCGTGGCTTCCTCGATCTTTCTTGCAAGATTTGCGGAATCGCCTACACCTTCGGCATTGATGATGATGTAATGCTTCTTGCCACGTTTTCTGTTCTCTGTGATATCCTGAATGATCTGTTCTTCATTGTAATCATGCTCTTCCGGAAGAAGGATCTTTTCCGCTCCATTGGCAATACCGCACCACAGAGCCAGGTATCCCGCATCGCGTCCCATTACTTCCACAACACTGCATCTTTCATGGGATGTAGATGTATCGCGCACTTTATCGATCGCTTCCATCGCTGTGTTCACAGCGGTGTCAAATCCGATCGTGTATTCTGTGCAGGCGATATCCATATCGATGGTTCCCGGGATTCCGATCGTGTTTACTCCAAGATTGGACAGCGCTCTGGCTCCTTTGAAAGAACCGTCTCCACCAATGACCACAAGCCCGTCAATCTCATATTTTTTACAGATTGCTGCTGCTTTCTGCTGTCCTTCTTCTGTACACATTTCCAGACATCTTGCAGTCTGAAGGATCGTACCTCCTCTTTGGATTGTATCTGAAACATCACGTGCCGTCATGTCAATAATATCTTCATTTAAAAGTCCTGAATATCCTCTGCGGATACCTCTGACTTTAACTCCATTTCCAAGTGCTGTTCTTACAACTGCACGGATAGCCGCATTCATACCAGGCGCATCGCCGCCGCTCGTTAAAACACCAATTGTTCTGATTTGTTTTGCCATCGTCTTTCCCTCCATAAGGTTTCCTTGTTGAATGTGTTTTTGTTCTTCTGAATATTCTCAACATATTTTAAACTATTTATTTTGCTTTTTCAATATTTTTCCTATATCTTCGACTTTTCGACTACTTTCACGCGTTCATTCCCGAAATAGTTCGTCAATCTGCTCATGAGTTCTTCTGAAATCTCCACATTTTTCCCCGCAGGAAGCTGTTTGACAGCACGTTCCTTTTTACAGTAGATGAACACTTTGTCCTGCCCCTCGCTCATATGGAGCATAGAATAAAGAAGAAGTTCTTCCTGCAAAAACGTCTCCTTATCCGGGTATTGGATCCAAAGTTCTTTTGACGTCTGTTCAAAAGGAATAATGGATTCACAGATCAGCTTGCTGGCCGATTCATCCTCCTCAGACACCCTTCCCCGCACAAATACTTTTCTGTCCACTTCCAGATATTGCTGATTTTTCTCGTAGTCTTTCGGGAAAATAACAACCTCCACCGTACCGAGAAGATCTTCCAGGGTAATAAACGCCATCACTTTGTTCGTCTTTGTGTATTTGATCGTACGGCTCGTGATCATGCCTCCTACTGTCTCTTTTGCTCCGTCCCGTACTTTCGTATGTCCTGTTTCCTGATCATACTGAAAGTCATAGGTTGTGGCGGAGATTCCACGCTTCCATTTTTCTTCATACTCTTCGAGCGGATGGCCGCTTACATAAATCCCAAGAACTTCTTTTTCAAAAGCCAACATCGTCTCTTTCTCATATTCCCCTACATCAGGAAATCGGATGTCAAACTCCTTTTTCTGTTCTTCATCTACAATGTCAAAAAGGCTCAGCTGTCCTGCCATGGAATATTTTTTCTCCTGGTTTACCTGGTCAAGGATCTGAATATAGACCATCATATGCTGCTTTCTTGTCCCTGCAAAACAGTCAAATGCACCGGATTTGATGAAATTTTCGATGGTTCTTTTGTTGATTTCTTTTCCCGACGTGCGCTCCACGAAATCACGGAGATTTTTGAATTCTCCGCGCATGCTCCTTTCTGCCAGAATATCTTCGATGACAGAACGGCCAATACTTTTGATGGCTGCAAGGCCATACCGTATATTGCTGCCATCCACAGAAAAGTCCCCATATCCTTTATTTATATCCGGCGGGAGCAGTTTTATTCCCATTTCTTTGCAGGAATAGATATATTCCGCCACTTTGTTTGGATTATCGATGACAGATGTCATGAGAGCTGCCATGAATTCCACAGGGTAATAGTATTTCAGATAAGCGGTCTGGTAAGAAACGACAGCGTAAGCGGCGGCATGGGATTTATTGAACGCATATTTCGCAAAATCGATCATCTCATCATAAATCTTATTGGCCGTCTGCTCGTCAATACCATTTGCAATACATCCCGGCACCCCTTCTTCCGGATTGCCATAGACAAAGTTCTGGCGCTCCTTTTCCATCACATCAGCCTTTTTCTTTGACATCGCACGGCGAAGCAGATCACTTCGCCCGAGTGTATATCCTCCCAGATCCCGAACGATCTGCATGACCTGTTCCTGGTATACGATACATCCGTATGTGGCTTCCAGGATCGGTTTTAGCTGCGGGCAATCGTATGTGATCTCATCCGGATGATTTTTTCCCCGGATATACTGAGGGATAAAGTCCATCGGGCCTGGACGATAAAGAGAAATGCCAGCTATGATATCTTCCAGATTCTGCGGTTTCAGTTCTTTCATGAAGTTTTTCATACCTGAACTTTCCAGCTGGAACACTCCGTCCGTCTTGCCAGTGCCAAGGGAATCCAGGACCGCTTTGTCATTGTAGTCGATCTTATCGATATCGATCTCTTTTCCGGTACTTTTTTCTGCCAGCTTTACCGCATTTTGAATCACAGTGAGGGTCCGAAGCCCCAGGAAATCCATTTTCAGCAGTCCCAGCTCCTCCAGCGTCGTCATCGTAAACTGGGTCGTCACAGAGTTGTCGGCTCCAAGAGACAGCGGCACATACTCATCGATGGCTTTTTGACTGATAACGACTCCCGCCGCGTGCATGGATGTATGACGCGGCAGACCTTCCAGACGTTTACTCATATCGATGAGTTCCCGGACCTGTTCGTCTGTCTCGTACACTTTCCGAAGCTCCGGGTTTTTCGTCAGAGCCAGGTCAAGCGTCATATTCAGCTCTGTCGGAATCATCTTCGCAATCCCATCTACAAATGCATATGGAAGATCCATAACACGCCCCACATCACGGATTACTCCCCTCGCCGCCATCGTACCAAAAGTCACGATCTGTACGACACGGTCTGCACCATATTTTCTCCCTACATAGTCGATGACTTCCTGTCTTCTCTCAAAACAAAAATCCACGTCAATATCCGGCATCGTGACACGCTCCGGATTGAGAAAACGTTCAAAGAGAAGATTGTATCGGATGGGGTCAATACTCGTGATGCCAAGGCAGTAAGATACGATGCTTCCTGCAGCCGATCCACGCCCAGGTCCCACTATAATATCGTTGTCCCTGGCGTATTTGATAAAGTCCCATACGATCAAGAAATAGTCTACATACCCCATGGATCTTATGATGCCAAGCTCATATTCCAGCCTCTCTTTCAGCTCTTTTGGCTTCTCCGGATACCGCCTTGCAAACCCTTCCAGGCAGAGCTTTCGGAGATATTCCCAGGAGGTATAACCTTCCGGGACATCATATTTCGGGAGTTTTGTCACGCCGAACTCAATCTCCACATGGCATCGGTCTGCAATCTTCTGTGTGTTTTCAATTGCCTGAAGGGCATACGGAAAGAGCTCTTTCATCTCCTCCTCGCTTTTGACATAATACTGTCCGCCTTCATATCTCATCCTGTTCTCATCAGCCAATTTTTTTCCTGTCTGTATACAAAGAAGGATGTCATGAGGCTTCTCATCTTCAGCGTAAGTGTAATGGACATCATTTGTGGCCACAAGTTCGATCCCCGTCTCCTGTGCAAGGCGTAAAAGTCCTTGATTTGCTGTCTTCTGCAGACTCATCCCGTGGTCCTGGAGCTCAAGGAAAAAATTTCCCTTTCCAAAAATTTCTTCGTACTCATAGGCTGCCTTTTTCGCTTCTTCATAGAGCCCTCTCACGAGATTCTTCTGTACTTCTCCCGCGAGACAAGCACTCAGGGCAATGATCCCTTTGCTGTACTTTCTCAAAAGTTCCTTATCTACCCTCGGCTTATAGTAATATCCTTCTGTAAACCCCCGTGATACGATCTTGATCAAATTGTGATATCCTTCGTCATTCTCCGCAAGGAGGACGAGATGATAATAGCGGTCGTCACTGTGCCCGGTTTCCCTGTCAAACCTGGACTCCGGAGCTACATAAACCTCACATCCGAGAATCGGATTGATCCCTGCTTTCTTTGCCTCTTTATAAAAATCGATCACGCCGAACATGACGCCGTGATCGGTAATCGCTGCACTGTTCATGCCAAGTTCTTTGACTCTCGCCACATATTCCTTTATCTTGTTGGAACCGTCCAGAAGGCTGTATTCTGTATGTACATGCAAATGTGCAAAACTCATGCTTTTCCTCCTAATCCTTCTTGTCTTGAACACTTTCTATCAGAATAAAAAGGCCGGGGAACGCACCCCGGCCTTTTTATCATTTCTTAACCGTTAATCATGAAATTGACAAGTTTGTCAATGTCTTCTTTTTCGTATGCGATGATCTCCAGTTCCGGGATCTCTCCGCCGGAAAAAATATTTGCCATGGAAACGTACTGAGATAACTTGGACTTCAGATTCAGTCTGTCTCCTTCTCCTGTAACCAGCTCCACTCTTCCGCTGCAGCTGTCTACTACTTCAAAAAACTTGTCGATATTTGTGATATTCTGTACTTTCATCTTTTCACTCCTTTACAGCTTTCCCTGTACCTTCGCCTTTAAGTATACCTTATCTCATGCGAATTGCAATATCCTTTTCCCGAATTTCTATTTTTTTCTCTTTCAGCAGACGTCCCACTGCTCTTTTGAATTCATTTTTGCTCATAGCAAATTCTGTCCGGATGACTTCCGGAGAAGCCTTGTCTGTAAATGGGATCCGTCCGCCATGCTGTTCCATATAATCCATCAGTTTCGCCGCATCCACATCCATCTGAATAAATGCCTTTTCCCGAACGCTCAGGTCCAGTTTCCCGTCCTCTTTTACTGCTGCCACTCTGGCACGAACTGTCTCCCCTGTGCGGTATTCCCGGAAGAGTTCCCGTTTCGGGATCAAGGCAGAATACATACCGTCTACCGCCACGAAAACACCGAAACGATCGCTTACTTCGTAGATGATACCCTCTACCATGTCATCTTTTTGGTACGGGGAATCTGTACGGAGCTTGTCATACACTTTCATAGTTGCACAAAGCCGCTCGCTTTTATCGATATAAAGACTTACAAGGCACTTGTCCCCGACTTTCACGCGTGTTGTCTGCTCTTTAAACGGGAGGAAAAGGTCTTTTTCAAGTCCCCAGTCCAAAAAAGCTCCATTTTTCCCTGTATCTACGACCTCCAGCACACCCAGTTCTCCCAGTGTGAGTTTTGGTTCTTTTGTCGTCGCAATGAGCCGATCGCTGGAATCTTTATACAGAAAGACCTCCACCGGATCGCCTGGCTCCACTCCTTCCGGCACCTGCTTTTTCGGCAGAAGTACGCGCTCTTTTTCAGAGCCAAGGTAGACTCCAAAATCTACTTCCTTCTCAATGACCAATACCTGTTTTTCTCCTAATTTCATCTTTCTTCTCCTTTGTCCTCCAGTTCAATGACTGCATACGGTTTTCCATCTTTGTCACAAAGCGCTGCTCTGTAAAGTTCTCCTGTATCTTCTAAAACCGGGTAAATGATATCCCCGTAGACGGCCGAGTTTTTATATTCTGCCCGAAGCTTTCGGATATCGAGAGTTCTTCCAAGTTCTTCTTCCAGCTCCTCTACCGCCATCTGCACGTACTGACAATTGTTTACATGCTGGTTTGTATCAATCTGATATTTTCTTACCGGGAATGGTTCCCTTTTTATTCCGGATTTCGGCGCCGGTACTTTTCGGGATGCATAATTCATCGGATAAGGATCGTTTATCCCATATTTTTCCACTTCTTCCTCACTTGGTTTTGCCGGCCGTCCAGTTGTTGTGTCGATATAGACCCAGACAGAATTGGCATAAGCCACGTCTATCCCTTCTTCATCTGTCATAACAAAATTCCGTTCTCCAAAAAAACTCCGGAATCCGGACGCCCACGTTGACACATGGACATACTCCCCAAGTCTTGGATAACGCTTTACTTCTACCTGCCAGGCAGAAAGTACCCATGCCCTGTTTTTCTCTTTCAGATACATCGTTCCAAGCTTCAGATCTTCCGACTGAAAAATACTGATATCCTGAAAATGGTCGATGATCCCGGAAAGAGTAATATATCCGCCGTTTCCAACCTCGCTGAATCGGATCCTTTCCTTCCTTTCGTACTTCATGATACACCCTCTTTTCACTCTTTATTTCTGTTCTTCCACAAAGCTTCTTTCCGCAGTTATGACACACTGATATCTCGAATCCAAATGGTGTATTTTTTCCATCACAAGATGGAGAAGCTCTGTCTCCTGATCTTTCTGGTATCCGTGCGGAACGATCATATCAAAGATCAGATTGATCTGATTTTCGCCGGACACCATCCGGAAATCATGGATGCTGGCAAGGGGTTCTGTCTCCGCCACGATCTTTTCCACCTGTTCTTTTGCACTTATCACTTTCTCATCTTTTGTCTCTACCGGATCCATGTGGATCAGCAGATAAATTCCCAGGTATTTCCTGGCCTCCCGCTCAATACGGTCGATAATTTCGTGAGATGTCTCGATCCCGACGTCATTTGGCACTTCTGCATGAATCGACGCCATACTCCTGCCCGGCCCATAATTATGTACAAGAAGATCATGGGTTCCCACAATCCCGTCATATCCTTCCACAAATTTCGTGATCTCATCGTACGTCTCCGTCGGCACAGCCTCGCCGATCAGCGGTTTGAGCGTGTCTTTTGCGATACCCACACCGGCCCACATGACGACAAGCGCCACTCCTATCCCGACGAATCCATCGATATTGATTCCGGAAATCCGATAGAAAAGAAGGGATAGAATCGTCGCTCCAGTTGTTACCACATCGCCCATGGCGTCCGCTGCCGTGGCCATCATCACTTTTGAATCAATCCTTTTTCCCAGCTTTTTGTTAAATGCCGCCATCCACAGTTTGACACCGATAGATAATACAAGTATGATAACGGAAAATGTGCTGAATTTCAAGATTTCCGGATTTGTAATTTTCCTGAATGCATCTTTAAAAAAGGTAAACCCCACCTGGAGGACGATAAACGCTACTACAAGAGCTGATATATACTCGATCCTTCCATGTCCAAACGGATGTTCTTCGTCAGCAGGTTTTTCCGCCATTTTCACGCCAACAAGGCCGATGACGGAAGATCCTGCGTCAGATAGGTTGTTAAAGGCATCCGCCGTGACGGATACACTGTTCATTATGATTCCTGCCGCCGCCTTGATGAGAAATAAAAATACATTGCAAAAGATGCCTGCTGCACTTGCAAGCACCCCGTATGCCGTGCGCACAGACACCTTCTGCGTATCTTGATAGTCTTTTACAAAATGTCTTACCAAAAACTCTGTCATGTTTGCCCCTTTATTCGTCTTTCCTGTCCCCGAAGAAAAACCACCGGATCCGAAATCTGGATGTCGCCGTGACCATATCATACTCGTCATCTGTGAGTACATTCTGGAGCTTCTCCTTCCCTTTTTCTGGGACTACCGCATGGACGGTATCGATAAAACAGAGATTCGGATAGAGAACGCACCACCAGTTTTTCCCGTCCCCATTTCCAATCTCGATGCGGAGCGCCTCGTATGTCCCTGCCGGGAACGTTACATCCCCGTATGTCTTCTCTGGGAAGTCCGTCTTTTCCAGCCGGACTTTTACAGGATAGGAATATCCCTCCTGCTCCACAATCTTTTTCGCCTCTTTTTCAATCTCAGGAATATGAGCTTTCACGAATTCTTTCGTCTCATCTAATGACTCCGTCTCCGGCCCCATTGTCTCTTCCAGATATCCGATAACCTGGTCTTTTACTTTCATCTTCAGATTCTGATCTTCCTTGGTATCACTGTTTGCAAGTACATGGAAGCGCAGCACTTCGTCTGCCATATGTTCCTGTGTTTCCTGCACTTTTGTTTCCACCGCCCTGACTCTTACGACCCCTCCTGTAAGAAGAAGCCCTGCCAAAACCGCCAGTATGATCCTGATATATTTCCCCGGTATATTCATTGTGTATGTACCTCCCGTCTGTTCTTTCTCTAACGGGAGTATTGCCACATCATTCTTCTTTATTCTGTTTTTCCTGATTTTTGTTTGCTCTGATCGTCTCCAGCACAGCCTCCGCCTGCTTGTCAATGTGGCGTCCGATGACTTCTGCCGCTTTTTGCGTTTCTCTGGCCCGAAGAAAACCGATCAATTCTTTGTGTTCCATCGAGATCTGTTCGTGGAACCCCCGGTGCTTCAAGTATTCCACACGAAACCGATACATTTGTTCACTCAGGTTGTTGAGAAGCTGGATCAGCCGTCTGTTGTCCGTGGACTGGTACACGATGTCGTGAAAATGAACATCCGCCTCCGCCAGTTTTGTCACATCTTCGGACACAAGGCAGGCGTCGAATTCTTCCGCTGCACGTTCCAGATCCGAAAGCGCCTCTTCTGTCATCCGCTGGCATCCGAGCTGTACAGCCAGCACTTCCAGCGCCCTTCGTACTTCCAGAACGTCCCTCATGTTCTTTTCCGTTATCTCTGCCACCTCCGCTCCCCGTCTTGGGATCATGAGCACGAGTCCTTCCAGTTCCAGTTTACGTATAGCTTCCCGGATAGGGGTCCTGCTTACCCCAAGTTTGTTTGCGAGCTGTATCTCCATAAGTCTCTCGCCAGGTTTCAGTTCTCCTCTGAGGATGGCCTGGCGCAGTGTGTTAAATACGACATCGCGAAGTGGTAGGTATTCGTTCATCTGTGCTCCAAAATCTGCTTCCATCAGTCATTCCTCCTGTTCCTTCGTACATTGTGGATGGTTGTAGTATAGACTTGTCTGGCTAGTCCTGCCTGCCGGATCCTTTCTCCTGCTTTTCTCGCCGCGCTTCGTTCTTTAAAAAGACCGAACACCGTCGGACCGCTGCCGCTCATCATGGCATTCATCGCCCCCGCCTGTTTCATTTCTCCCTTGATCCGGGAAATAACCGGGCACAGCTCTTCTGTGACTGTCTCCAGTACATTTCCAAGCTTGTCCGCCACAGCTTTCACATTTTGCTCTTCCAGCCCCCGGATAATGCCGTCGATATCCGGGTGTGCCGTAATCTCCCGGGAATCCAGTTTTTCATAAATAGTCTTTGTGGAAATGCTTACAGGTGGTTTTGCGATCAGGACATGGCACTTCGGCATAGGCGGGAGCGGCGTTAAAATTTCTCCGATCCCTTCCGCCAGAACTGTCCCGCGCATCAGACAATACGGTACGTCCGCGCCAAGGAGAACACCCCTTTTTTTCAGTTCTTCCATATTAAGCTGGAATCCAAACAGACGGTTCATTCCAAAGAGCACCGCAGCCGCATCGGCGCTTCCGCCGGCCATCCCTGCCGCCACCGGAATGTGCTTTTTCAGGCAGATCTTCACCCCACCTTCCGGCCGGAATTCGTCCAGCAAAAGCCTGGCCGCCTTGTACGCGATGTTTGACTCATCTGTAGGCAGAAACGTAAGATTCGTGGACACCTGGATCTTTGGCTCTTCTTTCTTTTCGATCGTCACTTCATCGTAAAGATATACTGTCTGCATGACCATCCTGACATCGTGATACCCATTTTCTCTTCTCCCGAGCACATCCAATCCCAGGTTGATTTTTCCCAAAGCTTTTAACTGAATCCGTTCCATCGAATCTCTCCTTTATCCATCCGTGTGCGTATTGAAACGATACCGGAAGGTTCTCTTTCTGCCACCGAAAAAGGGAATCTTCCGGTATGTATTTTGTATACATTACGCTTATAGTATACTCATATTTTCCCTAAAAATCAATATCCGTTCTCCCGCTTTTAACTCCTCATCCTTCAGACCGTTTACCTCCCGGATACTTTCTTCTGTCGTCCCGTATCTCTTTGCCAGATCAAAAAGGTCTTCCCCTTCTTTTACGATGTATCCGACAATGCCCGGCCGTCCTTCTATGTCTTCCATAGACTTCGGTACAGCCTCCGCATTCACAATGAGATTCACTTCTTCCGGTTTTCTCACAAACGCACGAAATGCAGCGGATGCTTTTACTTCCGCTTTTCCTCCTCCGAGAAGGCTTACTGTGATCTGTTCCGGATATCCGTCTACGAAGCACCGGATATGAGGGCCAATCTCCGGGCATTCCAAGAGACAGGAGAATGGCACCATGCCCTGCCATGTGTCAAATGGAATGCTGTCATCCGGCTTTACATACAAAAAGCAGATATGAAGAATCCCTTCTACCCGGATCCCCTTTTCCTCGGCTTCCGTCCGGACAATTTCCATGGTTCCCCCGGTATGACAGATTTGAAAAATATTGTCTTTGAGCTCCGGCAGGGAAAGCGTCTCATGGATGGAACACTTCAGATGATTCTGCATGACCACCTGCTCATACTCTTCCTTCTTTGTGTCCATTGTAATATCCTGTGTCAGAGAGTACATATCCCTCAAAAATTCCTGTTCTCTCTCCTCATACACTGCCGCCCGTACTTCCAGAGTCACTTCCATACCAATGGCTCTCATTTCCCCGTCTTCATCGAGCCTTGGCTCCGCCGTCTCGTCGGTAAATTTTGTATAAATCTGGTGGAACATTGTCTCATCTGCTCCAGGGCAAGGAATCCTTCCCTCGTAACTTACCGTTTCCTCAATCCAGTTCAGCGTCTCATCCGGAGTCTCGTAGAAGCAAAAAACCAGAAGTTCCCCTGATGCGATAAGGCCGTCCTGGACAAGTTTTGTATCCAGCCTTTGAGGCTTGATATCCGTCCAGAGCAGCGATGCGATATTGTCTTTCCCCTTCGGGAGTTTCAGTTCTTCTTTGATGCGGTATGTATCCCGGATCACATTCTGAACCGTAAGGATCTTCCTTGATTCCTTCTTCTTCATGCTGTCCGCAATCCCTTCCACATCTTCTGTGATCTCCCTGTTTTCCCGTTCCTCCGGGACAAGTACAAGTTCAGCCATGGTCCTGATGTTGAGTTTTCTTGAGTGGATCATCGTCACTGTTACATCCGTGCGGCTGCTCCTCGGCACCCACTCTCCCTTTTCTTCCTCCGAGTAGACCATCTCCTCAAACGGTATCTGACCCGACAGCTCAGCAATCTTTTCATCTGCTTCGTCCGTAACATACAAAATGCGGAAAAGCAATTTCCCCTGTACTTTTATATATTTGTCCGCCCGCTTGATCTCCTCCGGCTTCAGTTCTCCTTCCGACAACATGATTTTCCGGATATCTTTGCGATTGTCCGGTACATTATAGTCACTGTCTATGAGAAACTGATCCACTACCGGCTTCCCGCTCCACTGTGTCTGTACCTGTCTTTTTATCAGCTCCATGAACGCCCTCCTATTCTTCGAATACGACCTGCTTGTCATAATAGTCCAGTTTGACTGCCACATATGGGTATGTCTTCTTTTCTGTCACTTTTTCTTTTTCCCCGGGTCCTTCCAGTACGGTCCGTATATGTACGGCCTTCCCCGTCTCATATACATCTGTTACCTGGATACTGTAGCCGCTCGTCTTCTGTTCCCCGTATCCTCTTGCAATATACATTTTCCCTTTGTCCGTATATGTGATTCGGAACGGATTTGCTTTTTTTTCATCGATGGTCTCTTTTAGCTCCTCAGGAAGTTCTTCTTTCCTTATTACAGTAAATTCGAGATCCTGGCGCTTCCCCTCTGCAAGATCCGTGACGGAACATCCGGAGACTACAATACAGCAGAAAAAGGTTACCACCATTGTCTGGATTTTCCGTTTCTTTCTGGACATAAACAGCACCCTTTCGTTTCTCTTTATCATCATACACAGCTCTTCCGTGAAAAATGACAAATACTGATTTCTTTTCTCTGTTTTTTATAGTATAATTGGAAAGAATACTTATCAAAAGGCAAATTCGTCTGCCATATATGATTATCAATTACAGAAAGGGCTGCACGCTATGTTTCGATTTCTATGTATCGTCCTGTTTCTTGTCGTATACCTGATTCTATCCATTCCTGTCTTCTTTGTGGAATGGCTCATAGGGAAGCAAGACAGAGACAAACGGGACCTGTCATCCCTCCGGATCGTCCAGTGGGGATTTCGATGTATCCTGAAGATTACCGGTGTTTCCGTAACTGTCATAGGGGAAGAAAATGTACCCGAAAACGAACCGGTACTTTTCATCGGGAACCACCGAAGTTTCTTTGATATTCTTCTCACATACACGCGGTGCCGCAGCAAAACGGGATATGTGGCAAAAAAAGAAATGGAAAAAATCCCTCTTCTCTCCACATGGATGAAGTTTCTCTACTGTCTGTTTCTGGACCGCCACGACCCGAAAGAAGGGATGAAGACGATCCTCAAGGCCATCGAGTATATAAAAAATGGGATCAGCATCTGCATCTTCCCGGAAGGAACAAGAAATAAAGGCGAGGAACTTACTCTTCTTCCTTTTAAAGAAGGTTCTTTTAAAATTGCAGATAAAACAGGATGTGCCGTTGTTCCTATCAGTCTCAACAACACGGCCGCCATATTCGAAAATCAGTTTCCACGTATCCGGAAAACCCATGTGGTCATCGAGTATGGGAAACCTGTTTATCCAAAAGACCTGGACAGGGAGACGAGAAAGCATCTCGCGCCTTACTTCCAGAATATCGTACAGGAAACGATCACTCGGAATGCCAAACTTGTATAACATTCCATTGAAGCTGCAAAGGGACCGTGACAAACAGTCACAGTCCCTTTTTGTATCTTATTTCATTTTATTTGATCTGACTTTTCTTTTACTTACATGCCAGAAAATCTTCCACCGCTTTAACTGACGCGGCCTCATCTTCTCCTTCGGCCACAATCTCTACTTCTGTCCCTTCTGAAAGCCCAAATGCCATCACTCCCATCATACTTTTCGCATTTACCTGTTTGCTTCCGCTTTTTAGTAATATCCTGCTTTGAAACTGGCATGCAATACGAACCAGTTCCGTGATGGGATTGTCGTATACCTTTCCAAGATCCCCGGCTGTCGCTTTGCTTGTGGTCATATTGTTGTCCTCCTTTCACGCAAAAATTACCCTGTATGTTATTTAAAAATTATTATATACCGGTTGTATTTTGATTTCAATTTAAACTTGGCAGATTTCATGTTTTTCTTTCCCTTTACAAAAATGAGTGCTATAATGTTTGGAGTATTATGCAGATTTTCGCTATCCGTCGTCTTTTCTTTGGATAGGGGAACAAAAAGGAGTGTGGCCAATGTTTGAAAGAAATTTGACATTGTTGACAGATTTATATGAACTTACTATGATGCAGGGATATTTTAAGGAGCAGGATCATGACAAAGTGGTCGTGTTCGATGTTTTTTATCGTTCTAACCCGTGCAACAACGGCTATTCCATCGCTGCCGGACTGGAGCAGGTCATCGATTATATCAAAGGACTTCATTTTTCTTACGAAGCAGTCGACTATCTGAGAGGACTTCACATCTTCGATGAGGATTTTCTTCATTATCTGAGCGGATATCACTTCAGCGGGGATATTTACGCGATTCCGGAAGGGAGCGTGATTTTCCCGCGGGAACCTCTCATCAAAGTCATCGCTCCTATCATGGAGGCGCAGCTAATCGAGACCGCACTTTTGAACATCACCAACCACCAGTCTCTCATTGCCACAAAGACGGCGCGTGTCGTGTATGCAGCATCCGGCGGCGGTATTATGGAATTCGGTCTCCGCAGAGCTCAGGGCCCGGACGCAGGGCTTTACGGGGCAAGAGCTGCGATGATCGGAGGGTGTGTAGGCACATCAAACGTCCTTGCCGGACAGCTTTTTGACGTTCCGGTCATGGGGACACATGCTCACAGCTGGATCATGAGTTTTCCGGACGAGTACCATGCTTTTAAGGCCTATGCAAATCTTTATCCGGACGCATGTACCCTCCTTGTAGATACGTACGACACTCTCAAATCCGGTGTGCCAAATGCCATCCGCGTGTTCCGTGAAATGAAAGAATCCGGTATTCCTCTTAAAAATTATGGTATCCGCCTTGACAGCGGGGATCTTGCTTACCTTTCCAAAAAGGCTCGAAAGATGTTGGATGAGGCCGGTTTCCCGGATGCAAAGATTGCCGCCTCCAATGACCTTGATGAATACCTGATCCATGATCTGAAACAGCAGGGCGCAGCTATCGATGTGTGGGGTGTGGGAACACACCTGATCACATCCAAGGACTGCCCTTCTTTTGGCGGAGTATATAAACTTGCTGCCATGCAGGATGAGACCGGCACTTTTATCCCGAAAATCAAGCTTTCCGAAAACACGGAAAAAATCACAAATCCAGGTAACAAAACGATCTTCCGAATCTATGACAAAGAATCCGGAAAAATTCGTGCAGATCTCATCTGTTTTGCCGACGAGAAATTCGACGAAAGCAAAGATCTCCTGATCTTCGATCCTATCGAAACATGGAAGAAGACAAAGCTCAAAGGCGGCACTTACACGATGCGTGAAATGCTAGTGCCGGTATTTATCCGGGGTGAATGTGTATATCAGTCTCCTACTGTGATGGAGATCGCAGAATATTGTAAAAAAGAGAAGGAAACTTTGTGGGATGAGACAAAACGTCTTTTCTATCCGCATAAAGTGTATGTAGATTTATCCGATAAATTGTACGCGGTCAAAAAACAGCTTCTTGACAAAATGAGCGTAAATGAAGAATAAGGAGGTTTCTATGAAAATTGTAGTATTAGCAGGCGGACTTAGTACAGAGAGGGATGTCTCCCTTTCTTCCGGCGCCGGCATTTGCCGCACGCTTTTGGAAAGAGGACATCAGGCAATCCTTCTGGATCCATTCCTTGGACTCCCGGATGCACCGCAGAACCTGGAGGAGGTATTTTCCCTCCCGGACGCCGGACTTTCTATTGCCTCCGGCATCAAATCCACAGAACCAGATCTCGATGCCGTACGCGCCTCAAGGGAAGACAAATCAGATTGTTTTCTTGGCGCCAATGTGATCGATATCTGCCGCCTTTCCGACATTGTATTTATGGGACTTCATGGAGATGTGGGGGAAAACGGAAAACTTCAGGCTGCCTTTGATATTCTGGGAATCCGCTACTCTGGCCCAAGTTCTCTCGGATGTGCCCTTTCAATGGACAAAGAAATCACAAAAGTCATTTTTGAAGCGAACCAGATTCCGACTCCTCACGGCACATGGATGAAACGAGGCTTGGCAGACCACTCTCTGGCATCTTGCGGACTTTCCCTCCCTCTTGTTGTAAAACCATGTTCCGGCGGCTCCAGCATCGGTGTTTATATCGTCCACACGGAAGAGGAGTTTGACCGTGCCGTAACGGAGTCCTTCCGGTACGAGGATGAGATCATCGTCGAAGAATACATCAAAGGACGAGAACTCGCCTGCGGAGTCATCGACGGCAAAGCTCTTCCGGTCATCGAAATCTGTCCAAAAAATGGATGGTTTGATTACGCCAACAAATACCAGGACGGATACACAGAGGAAATCTGTCCTGCCAGAATCCCGGAGGAAATCGCTGACCGCATCCAGAAAGCAGCCGAAGCGGCCTTCCGCGCACTGAAGCTTGATGTGTACGCCCGTGCCGATTTTCTTTTGACAGAATCCGGCGAAATCTATTGTCTGGAATATAACAGTCTGCCTGGTATGACGGCTGCAAGTCTTCTTCCAAAAGAAGCGCAGGCTGCAGGAATTGAGTTCGGAGATCTGTGCGAACTCATTATCGAGAAATCTATGGATGCCAGATATCGTGGATAAGCAGATTGATACGAAAGAATGGAGGAATGAACTATGAAAGGGTTATCTCTAGAAACAATCGCTTCTGCGTGTGGAGGGACCTATGTGGGAGATCCGTCGCTTCTTGGGCGGGAAATCCTTGGTGTTGCCATCGACAGCCGAAAAATACAGACGGACTTCCTTTTTATCCCTATCAAAGGTGCACGGGTGGACGGCCATGATTTTATCGGTCAGGTAATGGAAAGCGGCGCATTATGTACACTCTCCGAACACCCTCTCAGCGATGTCTCCTACCCGTACATCCAGGTAAGTTCCACAACCCAGGCTTTGAAAGATATCGCAAAGTATTACCGGACACACCTGGATATCAAAGTGATCGGCATTACCGGAAGTGTTGGCAAAACGAGCACAAAAGAAATGATCGCTTCCGTCCTGTCTCAGAAATACCATGTTCTGAAAACAGAGGGAAATTATAACAACGAGATCGGGCTTCCGCTTACGATCTTTCGGCTGACAGAAGAGCATGAAATCGCAGTTCTGGAAATGGGGATCGATCATTTTGGGGAAATGCACCGGCTTGCTGATATTGCGCAGCCGGACATCTGCGTCATCACGAATATCGGCTATGCCCATCTGGAAAATCTCGGCAGCCGTGAAGGGATCTTAAAGGCAAAAACCGAGATCTTCGATCATCTTGGCCCGGATTCCTGCGTTATCTTAAACGGGGATGACGACATGCTCCGAACGATTTCCGATGTACAGGGAAATCGTCCGATCTTTTTTGGTATCGATACTGCTGCTCCGGTCTTTGCTTCCCATATAGAAGACAGAGGTCTGCTTGGAACACTGTGCCGGATCCAGCTTCCACAGACTTCAGATGCCCCAGAAATTTCTGTCACTGCAGATATCACAATCCCGGGAAAACATATGGTATACAATGCTATGGCCGGCGCCTGCATCGGGCATCTTCTTGGGCTTTCGAAACAGGAAATCGAGGACGGTATTCACGCTTTAACACCGGTAAGCGGGCGCAATCATCTGATCCAGACCGGATATCTCTCTGTTATCGACGACTGCTATAACGCCAATCCGGCATCCATGAAAGCTTCTCTCGACGTCCTTTCCTCAGCACCCGGACGAACAGTGGCTATCATGGGCGATATGCTGGAGCTTGGGAAAGATGAAAAAGCGCTGCATTATGAAATAGGAGAATATGCAGCCCGAAAAGGCATTGATCTGATTATCTGTATCGGAGAGCTCGCTTCCGAAATCTGCCGCGGTGCTTCCAATACCGGATTTGGAACCAAAGCTTTACACTTTGATTCCAAAGAAGCCTTTCTGGAAAACATGCCGTCCCTTCTCCAAAAAGGAGACACTGTGCTCGTAAAAGCATCCAACAGCATGAAATTTCCGGAAATCGTAAACGCACTGCGTGAGTTTTATGCGTAGTGATGCGTCAGATTACAAATAAAATTAGAAAGGTTTTACTATGAAATATCAAGTACTTGTTCTGGATTTGGACGGCACACTGACAAATTCATCGAAACAGATCACACCGCCCACAAAACAGGCGCTTATCGACATACAGGAAAACGGAAAACGAGTCGTTCTTGCAAGTGGACGCCCTACACAGGGCGTTCTTCCTCTTGCAAAAGAACTGAAGATGGATCATTTCGGCAATTACATCCTTTCCTTCAATGGGGGAAAAATCATCGACTGCCGGACAGGAAATGTCATTTACAATAAAACAATCCCGAACGGCATTGTTACCCCACTGTTTGAGATCGTAAAACAATACGATGCAGATATTATAGCCTACACGGACAAAAATTTGATCTCAGGCATCAAACCGAACCAATATACACAGCTGGAATCCCGCATCAATAATATGCCGATCCTGCAGACAGACCACTTCACAAAAGATGTGGACTTTCCGAACAATAAATTTCTGATCAGCGGAGAACCTGACGTCATCGCACTGATCCAAAAAGAAACGACCCATCATTTCCGGGGCCTTCTGAATATTTACTGTTCCGAACCATTTTTCCTGGAGATCATGCCACAGAATATCGACAAAGCATACTCCCTCCTGAAACTTCTGAGCAGCATCGGACTAGACGCAGACGAAATGATCTGCTGCGGAGACGGATATAACGATATAACGATGATCGAAACAGCCGGACTCGGCGTGGCGATGCAGAATGCTCAGCCCCTCGTACGCGAAAAAGCCGACTACATCACAAAATCAAACGATGAAGACGGCGTCCTGCATGTGATACAGCAGTTTTTACTTGACTAGGGGACGGGTTCCGACTCGTCGGTACACGTCCCCGATTTTTGACACGATTTTTGTCAAGTTCTTTTTTTGTATTTGTTGCATTTCTTTTGTACTTCTTCGAATTCTGGTATGGATGTGAGTCCTCCGATTTTTTGTACGGAGAGTCCTGATGCGCATGTGCTTTGTATGAGATTTTTTTCCATGTTCCATTTTCTTGTCAGTCCGTAAGCAAAGGCTCCATGGAAGATATCTCCTGCTCCGGTGGAATCGACGGCTTTTACCTGGCAGGCTGGCATATGCCCCAGGCTGCCGTCTTTTTTTCTGTAAAGGAGCCCGTTTTCTCCCAGTGTGACAACAGCGTATCTGCCGTTGATCTGTTCTATCTGTCGAAATATTTCCTCACATATATCCCATTCTTCCAGGTGGATTCCTTTTCCTGTATACTGTCTTGCAAAATCTTCTGAGCAGATGAGATAATCGGTCTTTTGGGCAACTTTGTATGTGCTTTCCCGGAATGTGCCTGCATCTGCCACAGAGATTGCCTGGGGATTCGCCGCGATCATGGCCAGGCTGATCTCCGGTTCATGTCCATCACTTAAGATCACATCCGCCTTCTTTTCCGGGATGTGATACTCTGTCTTTTCCCGAGTTCCCGGGAAATTAAAGATCGTCCGGCTGCCTTTTGCTTTTCCGGCTATGATCATGCTGTGCGGGGTTTTCATCCCCGGACATGGAATCAGATATTCTGTACCCACATGGTATTTCTGCAGTGTCTCTTTCAATTTCTTCCCATATTCATCTGAGCCAATCCGTGATATCAATTCCACATTCGCGCCCCATTTTCCGCACAGACATGCCGCATTGAAGGCAGGTCCTCCTCCGCACTCGAAATATTCCAAAACCCGGTATTTCCTGTTTTCCTCTATCGCTCCTTCAATAGGCACTGTGATATCATAAGCGGACTGCCCGATACAAAATATGTTCATTTCTTATTCCTTTCCCTTCTTATCCTCCGGGCATAATTCTTTACATAGAATATGGCGGAGCAGTCCCCCGTACTTTTCTTTTGTCTTCATGATCTCATATCCTCTCCTCTGCACATTGGAGAGGCTGTATATGTTATCCGGATGGACTGTGGCTAATAAATATCGGAATCCCCTTCTTTTCATCTCTTCCTCACACACTTCCATCATCCGCCTTTGAAGATGATACCCTCTGTACTGCGGACGGACAGCGGCGATATCCATGTGCGCGGTCACACTCCTCTGTTCTTTCGTATATCCAAGGTCAAATCCCATATTTTCCTCTTTTTCTCCCGGTATATCCACGAGAAACAGACCGGCAATGACGCCGTCTTCCGCTTCTGCAACTACTACATATCCGATCTTGTCATTTTCCAGATGTTCTTTTACATATAATTCTCCTGAATTGGAAAACCATTCTGAATTTTCCATGTTGTCCACAATATCTCTTATGATCTCACAGATTTGTTCTGCATCTGTCTTTCTTGCAGGGCGAATGCAAAATGTATGTCCCTTCGCTCTATCTATTGCCCGATTATAGGCCTTTCTTGTATCCGGGTCAAAGCAGACCATCGTCACTTCTTCTATCCGGCTTCCGCTTTTCAGAAACCGAAGGATTGTTCTCACTGCAATTTCTGCCGCCTTCTCGACAGGGAATCCGTACACTCCTGTACTGATAGAAGGAAACGCTACCGTCTGAAGTCCATATTCCTCCGCCAGGAGCAGGCTGTTGTGATAACAAGACTCCAGAAGTTCTTCCTCTTTTTTGCTTCCCCCGCGCCAGACTGGCCCAGGTGTATGAATCACATATCTTGCAGGCAGACGGAATCCCTGCGTAATCTTTGCCTGTCCGGTCTCGCACCCATGAAGCTTCCTGCATTCTTCCAGGAGCATCGGTCCGGCCGCTCGATGGATAGCACCATCCACTCCACCCCCTCCCAACAGGGATGTGTTTGCAGCATTGACAATCGCGTCTACCTTGTATGTCGTAATATCTCCCGTTTCAATTTTCAATCTTCCCATTTGCCGCCTCCAAACCATTTTCTTTTCCCCAGTTTTTTACAATTTCCGGAACCTCTAAAAGAGACTCGGCAACACAGTCGATATGCTCCATAAGGTCCTCATCCGGCTCTGTCAAATCGGGAATCATCAAAACTTTACAGCCGGCACCATGTGCCGAATATATACCGTTTGGCGCATCTTCCACTGCAAGACAATCTTCCGGTTTTTCCCCCATCTTCCGACACGCGTACAGATATACATCCGGAAATGGCTTTCCCCTTTCTACCATGGTCGCACAGACAATCTCATCAAACAAATCATAAATGCCGGTCTGCTGCAAATATGCTCTTGTCCTCTCCTCATCTGTAGCTGTCACTACCGCCGTCCTTATATGCATTTTCCTCAGTGAGGACAGAGCCTCGTCCACTCCCGTTTTTTTCTCTACCCCATGCTTTTCCAGGTGCTGCTTCATCAGCGCCTTCCTGCGTTCCCGGATAGCCATGTAGTCAAAATCGGCCCCATATTTTTCCGCAAAGTAAGGTGCCGCATATGTACTTGCAAAGCTCCGAAACTGACAGGCCTCCTCTATCGTGAGTTCAAACCCTGCCTCTTTGGCCGCCTGCACCCAGAATCTCGTCAGATATTTTTCTGTATCGATCAATGTTCCGTCCATATCAAATAACACTGTCCGTATCATGCGCTCTCCCTCCGCCGGCTTTCTCTGTCTGCCAGATGCCATTCATCATTTCTACCTTCAAGCTCTCTACCGCGCCGTCTCCGTGGACATGGATCTCAAACATTCCCATATCCGACTGCTGATAAAATTTTTTTGTCCCGGAATCTTCCCCGTCATTCAAAAAAACTTCACATACATTTCTGTCCACAAAAACTTCTACCTTTGTTACCATCTGTGTTTCTGCAGGATAAAGAATATTCTTGGATCCCATTCCAACTGTGCGGAATCTTGTCTGCCCGTTCTGCTGCTCAAGATAGAGCTTTCGATCCTTCCATTTAAAAAGTGTCATCCGAAAGTCTGCCGCCTCTTTCATTTGAAGCTTTACGTGATATGTATTTCCTTTGATTGTCTCCAGCTTTACCCGGGAATCTTTGCCTTCATAGAGCGTCTCCCCTATCTGTCCATAGATTGCCGGCAGCGGATTCCGATACAGTTTTCCATCTCGGATATAAGTAATCCTCGGGATGCTCATACTGCCGCATCCTCCATTTTGAGACTTCACATGTTCTTTTAATGTATCCCGTATCCATCCGATGGATACGATACCATTTCTTGTCTTCACAGACTGGACAGCATAGAGATCGCCTCCGAAATCATAGAGTCCCCTTTTCTCCGGATGGAATCTGTCCTGGTACCACTCGCCGATATAGTAATAAACGCCGTTCTTTCTCCCTGCTTCGTCCCGGTGTCCACAGTACCCAACTGTAAGGATCCATTTTCCACCGGTGCGGAAAAGATCCGGACATTCCAAAGGAAATGCATGATCTGCCTCCAGCTCCTCAAAGGCTGTCCCGTCATAGGTCCAATGATGGAGATTTCGTGATGTATAAAGTGCGATAGCCGGATACTCTTCTGTCCCTGTACCCAAAAGCATTTTATATATTCCATTTTCCACAAAGACTTTGGGGTCTCTGATATCTTTTAAAAGTCCTTTTTCCTGTTCTTGGATCAATGGTTCTTCCCGCTCAAATTCAAGTCCATCTCTTGATTCTTTCACGACCTGGTATTCCATCATCTCGCTTGGCTCTTCCCGCCTGGATATGTGTCTTGTAAAGAATAGTCTCATTTTCTCATCCTGATCAACAAACGCATGCCCGGAAAACGCCCCTCCCACAAGAGACGGATCTTCCAGAAGCTCTGTCTGAGGTTCTATACAGACCGGAAGATGTGTCCAATGTACCATATCTTTGGTTACAGCATGGCCCCAGTACATGTTATCCCATTCCTCTGAAAACGGATGGAACTGGTAAAACAGATGATAATAGTTGCGGTAAAAACAGAACCCGTTCGGGTCATTCATCCAACCTTTGAACGGCATAAAATGATATTGTGTCCGCATCGGTGTGTCGTACCATTCCCCAAGATCTTGTTTTTCGTATGTACTCCCATCCTGCAAAAAGCAGACGCCTTTCTCCATGATCTGATCCAACCCGCTTAGATATGCATAAGAAATGTCGCAGTCTGCTGTATAAAGCTCATAAGCAGTCCCCTGATTTACTGCCATGCGTATCCATTGCCGGTACTTTGTCGTCCGTATCGTCTTGTACACTCCTCCGGAAATAACCTGGATCGTCCCTGTCTTCCCCGGTTTTGTCTTTATAAACAACTCCAGTCGTCTGTATTTCTGTGTATGAATGATCATGTCCTCGCCCTCCTGTCGCAGCAGGCCGTACCTCAACTCAGCCTTCGTTTGTTGTTTTACATCTACTTTAGTATACCACAAAAACAGTGCCCTTTGCAGCAAAACGGCATCTTACCTCCCTTCTTCGTAAGTAAGATGCCGTCTCTTTTCCGTTATCCTATAAAATGGAACGCTGCGATTACGATTGTCGTGCCGATGACTGCTATCATTGCAGTCAAAAAGCCAACTGTAACCCATCTCGGAAGCGTTTGCGCATTCTTTGGTATCTCATCTCCTGGCGCCGTAGAAAGCTCCGCTTCAGAAAGAACCGATTCGATAATTTCCATCGCTCTGGATGCATCCAGCTCATCCACATAGATTTTCTCTCCATAGATAGAGTTTCCGGTATATACATCCATGGCTCCTCCGCTTCCCGGAGCTTCCCGAAATCCCTGGATATGATTTCTGTGAAGTGCTTCCAGGAGCATTTCAGCCTCTACCCTGTCTCCCGCCGTATAAATCTTTACCGGCTTCATTGCCTCTACAGCTTCTTTTCTCGCTTTCACTGCCATAAAAACACCTCCGCCCCACATATCGGATCATCGGATTTTCAGTTGTTCGTATAGAATCATTATAGCCCTGTTCTTTTCTTTTTTCAATCGATAAATCTTTCTCTCCGCTCTTGACATTTTCTTGATTTGGATCTATTATGATATCAAAATAATATCATTTCAACTCATACATTAATAGGAGGAATCAGTTATGGAGAACAGTCAAAATGTAACTTTGGAAGAACGGATTTTACACGCCAAGAACGGGTTTGTGATGCTTTTTTTCTTTCTTCTCATAACCGCTGCCGGAATTGCAGCCTGCATCGCTGGTCCTGTTCTATCTGAGTCCGGGATGCTTTCCGATGGAGCTGCTGTCGCCATTTTTTCCGTCGGTATGCTGATCGTGATCGCAGCCATCATTGGGCTGTGCGGACTGAAAGTACTTAATCCAAACGAAGCCATCGTACTTGCATTATTCGGGAAATATTACGGCACCATCAAGAAATCCGGATTTTTCTGGGTCAATCCATTCTGTACGGCTATCAATCCTGTACGGAAGAGTTCCATCACTGTAGGAAGCGGCGGCCACACTTCTGTAAGTACCGGAGTCAAAAAGATCTCTCTGAAAACCATGACACTTGACAATGCGAAGCAGAAAGTAAACGACGAACTTGGAAACCCGGTAGAAATCGGAGCAGTTGTCATCTGGAAAGTTATCAACCCTACACAGGCTGTCATCAATGTAGAGAACTACAAAAACTATCTCTCCATTCAGTGCGATGCTATTATTCGAAACACTGCCCGAAAATATCCGTATGACGTAAATGAAGGAGAGGATGAAAAGTCACTTCGCGGAAGCAGTCAGGAAATCGCGCACATCATGAGTCTGGAACTCCAGGAAAAAGTAGAAAATGCAGGTATTCAAATCCTTGATGTGCGGATTACCCATCTTGCCTACGCTCCGGAAATCGCATCCGCAATGCTTCAGAGACAACAGGCAGCCGCCATTATCGATGCAAGACAGAAGATCGTGGAAGGCGCTGTCGGAATGGTAGAGATGGCTCTTGACAAATTAAACGAAAATGATATCGTAGAGCTGGACGAGGAACGAAAAGCGGCCATGGTAAGCAATCTCCTCGTTGTCCTCTGCGGAAACAAAGATGCACAGCCGATCGTTAACAGCGGAACCCTCTATTAAAATAAAAGAAAAGGCGGGACACATTTTGGAAAAGAAAACAAGCGATAAGGGAAAAGCCAAAAAGCAGGTTCCTTTGCGGCTCTCTCAGACTCTTTATAATGAAATTGCCCAATGGGCAGAAGATGATTTCCGTTCTATGAACGGACAGATTGAATATCTTTTGACAGAGTGTGTGAAATACCGGAAACGAACGCAAAATAAACAAAACATGGAAGAATCTATATAAAAGAAAAACTGCGGGGATCTGTTTCAGATTCCCGCAATTTTTCTTTTTTTCATTTATCATACTATTCCCAACAGGTGTGTCGCTACCTGGAAGTAGATCAGGATAGATCCTGCATCTACAATCGTTGTGATCAACGGCGCAGCCATGATGGCCGGGTCGACATGCAGTTTCTTTGCGAATAATGGCAGAATACATCCGATGATCTTAGCCATAATAATAGTTGCCGTAAGAGAAATGGCAATGAGGACTGCCATCATCGGGTCATGATAACGTACCATGATATAGATTCCGTTTGTCACTGCAAGGACGACTCCCACAAGCAGAGCGACCCGGAATTCTTTAAACACGACACGGAAAATATCCTGGAAATGAATCTCGTCCAGAGCAAGGCCACGGATTACAAGAGTGGAGCTCTGAGATCCACAGTTTCCGCCCGTATCCGTAAGCATCGGGATAAAGGATACAAGGAGAGGCAATGCCGCAAATGCCGCTTCGTACCGCGCGATGATCGTCTGTGTGATGGTAGCGGAGAGCATCAAAACAAGAAGCCATCCAATCCGGTTTTTTGCATGTACTGCAACTGAAGTCTCAAAATACGTTTTTTCACTTGGATTCAAGGCGTTCATGATCTCCATATCTTCCGTGGTTTCGTCCACTATGACATCCAAAGCGTCATCGATAGTCACGATTCCCACCATATATCCCTGCATATCCAGTACCGGGAGCGCCAGCAAATCATATTTGGCAAACAACCGTGCCGTCTCCTCCTGATCCGTGTGAGTCGTGACGGATATGATTTCCGTCTCCATCAGTTCTTCCATCTGCAGATCATCATCCATCGTCATCAGGTCTTTCGCCGAAACAATCCCTATCAACCTGCGGTTTTCCAAAATATAGCACGTATAGATCGTCTCCTTGCGAATTCCCGTTTCCTTTATATGAGCCATGGCCTCTTTGACGGTCGTTGTTTTCTTGAGATCCACATACTCCGTCGTCATAATGCTCCCCGCACTGTCTTCCGGGTAGTTCAGGATCGTATTGATCTGGTCTCGCTTTTCCTTACTTACATGATCAAGGATCCTTGTCACTAAATTCGCCGGAAGTTCTTCCAGCAAATCAACAGTATCATCCATGTAAAGATCGTTTAGTAATTCCTGCAGTTCCTTCTCCGTAAACATCTCAACCAGGTACACCTGCATGGAGCTGCTCATCTGAGCAAACACATCCGCCGCTTTTGACTTCTCAATGAGGCGAAATGCCTGAATCAGCTCTTTATCTTCCAGATCGGCAAGGAGAGCTGCAATGTCCACAGTATTCATCACTTCCAGAATACTTCTCACTGCCTTGAACTCTTTCTTTTCCAGAAGATCCATAAAAATCTGTTTGTTCATAGCAATACCTTCTTTCTTTGTTCAATTTTTTCTGATCCGTATACTTCTTCGAGTCATAACTGCCTCCTGCGTCCATTACACTCACCTGCCTTTCTTCTATTATCTTTTTACTGCAAGCCTTGTGATCATATATATCCGTATTTTTTCACATAAAATAAAAAAGCCTCCGGAATCTCATTCCGGAGGGATCACATGCCTTGCTCATCTGCATTTTCATACGTTCAAGCTTTAGTATCACAGGGCGTATCAACTGCATTAGGTTATGCCTTCTTTTCGACATACCCTGCTAACCAGCGCATTGTGTCTCCACAAATCTGCGGCAGCAATCTTAGGTTTCCCAAATCCCTGTGGTAACCTCACCTACCGAATTATTTCCTTTACCATCATACTTCCCCTTCCACATTCTGTCAAGTTTTTATTTCATTCTTTCCAAATGTGCTATATACTAAAGATTAGTATGAAGGCTGATTTCGCCTTTCCATTTCACATAATCAAGGAGGCTGATACTTTGCGGATACTGATTGCAGAAGACGAAAAAGATTTAAACCGGATCCTTACCTCTAGACTTAGAGAGGAGCATTACAGTGTGGACTCTTGCCTGAACGGCCAGGAAGTCTTGGACTATCTTGCCGGTGCAGAATATGATGCGCTGATCCTCGATATCATGATGCCTGTTATGGACGGACTGACTGTCCTAAAGACAATACGCAGGCGTCGGATCAATACCCCCGTTCTTCTTCTGACTGCAAAAGACAGCATTGAAGACCGGGTCGCTGGGCTGGATGCAGGGGCAAATGATTATCTTGTAAAGCCGTTCGCATTTGAAGAACTTTTAGCCAGGATCCGTGTACTGCTGCGCCGTCCTTCGGCCACTCCAACCAACTGTTTACAGATCGCCAACCTGAAAGTGCTTCTTGACACCCACCAAGTCTACCGCGGCGACACAGAGATCAAACTGTCCGGGAAAGAATTCTCTCTGCTCCGCTATATGATCCAGAACGAAGGTATCGTACTTTCCCGCGCAAAGCTGGAACAGCACATCTGGAACTATGATTTTACAGGGGGATCCAACGTTATTGATGTCTATATCCGGTATCTGCGCCGGAAGATCGACGACGGATACGAACCAAAATTGATCCACACAGTCCGGGGCGCCGGATATGTATTGAGGAAGCCATTATGAAACGCATGTCATTAAAACTGAAACTCACACTTATTTATACATTTTTCATGATGCTTGTAACGTGTGTAGCTCTTGGAATCTTATTTTCCCTCAGCAACAAAGAAGTACTTTCCTCCAAAAGAATGCAGCTTCAAAAGCATGTTCAGGAAAGTATGGAAGATATTGGCTCCGATGCTGGAAAACTGAAAGTGGATTCCGATTTTTATAATCTGGAGGACAATATCTATCTTTCCCTTTACGGAACAAACGGAGATTTTCTGTACGGACGCGTTCCATACGGTTTCGACAAACAGCCGGACTTTCAGGACGGAAGGCTGCGCACCATCACGGAAAATTCTTCGGAATGGTTTGTATTTGATTTGGAGTACTATGCAGAAGACTATGGACCTGTCTACATTCGGGGCATTACTTCTGTGACACGGGCGGAGGAAAGTTTCCTCATCACACTCCGCTTTGCCATGATCATTCTGCCGCTTCTTGTGATTCTTACAGCCATCATCGGATACAGGTTTACACGGCGTACGCTGAAACCAGTTCGTCTCATCACAGAAACGGTTCGGAAAATCCAAGCGGACGAAGACCTGTCCCGTCGGGTAGATCTCGGAGACGGAAAGGACGAGATCTACCATCTTGCCAACACTTTTGATCAGCTTTTGGAGCAGCTGGAAAAGGCCTTCGGGCGTGAGAAACAGTTTACATCTGATGTCTCCCATGAGCTTCGAACACCCATTACCGTCATCCTTACCCAGTGTGACGCCCTTCTCACAGATCCGACACTGACATCCAGTCAGCGGGCCCAGTTGGAACTGATTGAGCGCAAAGCACAGAATATGGCACAGATGATTTCCCAGCTCCTTCTCCTATCCAGAGCAGACCAGGGACGCCAAAAGCTTACCCTTGAGTGCCTGAATATCAGCGAACTCATGGAAATGACAGCGGAAGAACAGCAATTGCTTGCCCATGAAAAGCAGATTACAATCCACCAGGAAATCGAACCGGACATCTGGTACGATGTAGATGAAACATTCTTCATCCGCATGCTGACAAACCTCTTTTCCAACGCGGTGTCCTACGGAAAACAAGGCGGAAACATATACGCCCGCCTGTCTGTACAGAACAATTTCATCACAGGCTCCATAGAAGATGACGGCATCGGCATCTCCAAAGACGTTCTGCCCCATATCTGGGAACGATTCTACCGGGCAGACACCTCACGCACTGATTCGGGACATTCGGGGCTTGGACTTTCCATGACCAAATGGATCGTGGAAGCGCACGGGGGAACTATTACTGCGGAAAGCGAACTCGGAAAAGGCAGCACATTTACATTTCTCCTTCCACTAAAATAGTTTTCTGTTATCAGAAAAAGAGTCTTGGGACTATACTCCAAGACTCTTTTTTTACATATCTTTAGTATGAGATATAAGCATGCCGCATGTGATTACTGCCACACAAAATGCAGCTATAAAATACCACAGATTTTCAAACCGAAATCCATTGTTCAACATTAATCTATATCCCCAGAAAGCAGGGAAAATGCGTCCTGACATTTCCAGAAAATTTGGCAGCAAATCAGCAGGAAACATAATCCCCGAAAGCAGGATAGATGGTAAAAATACAAGCTGTGCGATCATTGTTAGCTTCGCCTGATTTTTTACGATCAGTCCCAATATACTTCCAATGCTGAGCGATACCACTATGTATATGGCAAGCGCAAGAAAAAATCTCGGTAAATGTATCGGTAAAATCGCCTCAAACAATACAGGGGCAAACAGCAGTATAATAATACAGGTAATCATCAAATGGACAAATGTGGAAAAAACATCGTGACAAGACCTAAGTATAAAGGCACTCCGTTTGCCTTATAAACCTTTTTTACATCGCTTCCATAAGTTTCCATCAGCGATGGCGGCAATCCGATAAATGCTCCCATTGAAACGCTCATCACGATCATAGATTGTATCAGCGTATCTCTCATCTTAGGCATAACAGATGTAAAAATACCGCCCATGAGAAGGAAGAAAATAAGAGGAACGATATAGCAGGTAACCAACAAAGATTTGCTTCTTATATCCAGTTTCCACTGTAACGCAGCGCCATACAAAAAACCACTCATAATCCTTCCCTCCTTGCCATTTCAATAAAATGCTGTTCAAGTGTACCTCTATCAACTTTAATATCCAACACTCCAATACCCCTGTGTTTTAATTCTCCGAGCAGGGAAAGTAAGGCATCTTCTATATTATCCGTTTCAAAAGTGTTGATCCCTTGCTGCGTTTTGATATGAATACGGTATTTTTTCCCAACTTTTTCGGTCAGCTCCGAAACCGTACCACAAAAAGCAATCTTGCCGCCATTCAAAATTGCAATACGGTCGCATAATGTTTCTACTTCCGCCATATCATGGCTTGCTAGCACAATCGTTTTGCCTTTGGATTGAAGTTTTCGGATTTGTTCGTGCAGTGACAGCCTGCCTTCCACATCAACTCCCGCCGTTGGCTCATCAAGAAAAATAATATCCGGATTGCCGACAAGTGCAAGAGCGAGGTGTAATCGCCTTTTTTGCCCTGTTGACAGCTGGATATATTGTTTCTTTTCCATTTCTTTTATACCGAGATTCTCAATCATAACATCGTCAATCTTTGCCTTATTCCATTTCGCAAACAGTTTTACAGCTTCCATTGGTTTCATGTGAGAAGGCAAAGATGATGATTGTAACTGAATCCCCATTTTACCGTTTACCGTGATCATACCGCTGTCATAAGTTCTCAAACCTTCGATACATTCAAAAGCAGTTGTCTTTCCTGCTCCGTTTACGCCAAGCAAGGCAAAAATCTCTCCTGGCTCGACCTGAAAATCAAGTCCTTTGAGAACCACATGGCTGCCATAACTTTTCTTTAATTCACAAACCTGTATAGCACTTCTCATTTTTTTGCCTCCTCAAACGGATTGGTCCGAGCCTGGAAAAGTACACCTGCAAAGCTGGCTCTAAATAATCGTTCACGATTTTTTGCTTTTCTTCCCATGCATTTGCTGCAGTATCAATCTGTCCAATTTCCATCAGTTTGGGCAGCATGCTCATATCTCCGTTCGTAAACTCCATGATCAATTCCCAATACATTTTTGTAATCTGTTGGCTTTTTTCGCTTTCAGGCAGCACATTGTCTTTTTTTAACCGTACAATTTCATCACTCAAATGGTTAAATCTTTCCATAAAGTCCAACCCGCTTTTTTTATCAAATTGACCGCGTATATGGTCAAGCGTATCATCGTCGAAGAGCTTAATGAGGTAGTAAAATTCATTGTTCATCTGCAGATTGACGATAATATCCGCATATTTTTTAAAATTTACTGTCTTCATTTGCAGCACTTCTGCTTTTAACTGTTCTATCGCCGTCAAAGAAGCGGTCAGCTGATCTATTTTTTTACGTATATTATTTTCCTGCTCTGTAAGAGCGTTTGCAACATCGGAAGGTGTCTCTAAAGAAATCAGATGTTGTTTTATATCGTCCAAAGAAAACCCCAGTGATTTCAAAGATATAATCTGATGAAGGGTAATCAAATCCTTATCTGTATAAAGCCTTCGCCCTCCCTCGCTTTCTGCTGATGGGGAAAGCAGCCCTTCTTTATCGTAGTATTGCAAAGTACGGACGGTAACGCCCATTTTCTTTGCCACTTCTCCAACTGTCATAAACCCCGGCGGTATTGCTCTGTATTTTGCCATAATCATTTCGCCTCCTGACACATATTATAGATCATTACGCTGCGTCACGAGCAATACTATATTTGAGAAAAGACAACCTTAAGGACATGACACGCGGTAAATACGGGTACCTGCCTTTCGAACATTTGAGGAAAAATTTGGGAATTACTGTTAAATAAAAATAGAAAAGCAACGTATTTCCGCTGTTTCTCGGCACTTTTTTAATGAAAAATCCTTCTCAAAAAAAATTTAAAAAGTTTTGAGATTTAATCTTCCTTTAATCTTGGAATCCTATAGTTTAATCAACAACAAACAAGAAACAAAAAACAAGCCGGAAGGCGAAAGGAGAATTTATTATGAAGAAAAGATATATTTTAACAGCACTTATCTCTGCAACATTACTTGGTCTCGCAGCAGGATGCGGAAGCGGAAAAGATATCGGCGAAGCCGAAGCTAAAAAAGTAGCTCTGGAAAACGCAGGCGTTCAGGAATCCGATGCCACAAGAATCCGTGTCTCCAAAGACAGAGATGACGGAATGACAATCTATGATGTACAATTTGATGTAAATGAAAAAGAATATGACTACGAAATCAACGCAAAAAACGGCGAAATCCTAAGCTCTGATGTTGACACCGATGAAAACTATGCAAACCAGCAAAATCAGAATGGTGCCACCGACACAGGAAATACGGCCCAAAATAATAATACCAACACAACCGATGACACCCAGCAGCAGAATACACAAACTACAAACAATGCAAACGTAAAAATCAGCGAGGCAGATGCAAAAAAAGCCGCTCTGGACAGAGTACCTGGAGCCTCCGAAACTGATTTAAAAATGGAACTGGAATTTGATGACGGCAAATACACTTACGAAGGAGATATCATCTATCAGCAAAAAGAATACGAATTTGAAATTGACGCAAATACAGGCACATTTCTAAAATGGAGCGAAGAAAACCTGTAAGTCTAAGGGTTTTACAGATGATATGGGGACGTGTTCCGACTAGCAGGTACACGAAGTAGAAATCCAGAAAATGTCAGTAAACCGCGGAAATTCAATAAAAATCACGGGGACGTGTTCCGATCAGTCGGAACACGTCCCCGTTCTTTGTTTTTCTAAATTTTTGTTATTTTTCATACAATTCTATCTGTACCGTATAGTCCAGTTTTTGTTCTGGTTCGACAAATTTGAGTCTTTTTTGTTTTCTCATTTCGTCTCGGCCATCCGGATAGCAGTTTCCACATTCCAATCCCAGCACGTAGTCTCTTACCCCCATCATTTTCCATTCAGTAAAGCTGTCCAGTTTTTGGGGATCGAAGTGGATTTGATATGCTCCCCTTTAGGTAGACAGTTGAAATAATAAAACTGTTTATCTGGAGGGGAGTTTTATTATGCCTAGAGGAATATTACCAGAAGTGAAGCTGCAGGCTGTAAAAGATTACATTTCAGGAAACGGATCCTATCTATCACACGCCAGCGAACTTGGAGTGGGTAAAACCGTTTTTAGAAGATGGGTTGACAAGTATAAAGCATTCGGAGAATCCGCTTTCCTCAGAACAGGTCACAATCAATCTTATTCGGCCTCCTTTAAAAAAGATGTTGTTGAAGCGTATCTAAACGGAGAAGGATCTTACAGGGAACTGGCGGTTACCTATAACATTCCTTCCGAAAATACGATCGGACAGTGGGTTTTGAAGTATAATGGACATGAGAAGCTAAAAGCTTCCGGAACAGGAGGAAATGCTATCATGACCAAAGGGAAAAAAACCACCTTCGATGAACGGGTTGAAATCGTGCAATACTGCATCGCCCATGATCATAATTATGCCAAGACATCAGAACAGTTTGGGATTTCTTACCAACAGGCACGTAATTATACGATAAAATACGAGAAACAGGGAGTGGAGGCTCTTCGTGACAGACGCGGAAAACGAAAACCAGAAGCGGAAATGTCAGAACTCGAAAAGCTGCGGGCAGAAAACCGGATCTTGCGGGCAGAAAAAGAACACGCACAAATGGAGGCGGACTTTCTAAAAAAACTTGCAGAAATCGAAAGGAGGCGGGGCTGAGCCGGCAGAGAAACAAACACATTTATCAGGTAATCAAAGAGGAACATGAAGAACACCATTATTCGATCCGGTCCTTATGTAAACTTGGCGGCATTACAAGAGCGGCTTACTACAAATGGCTGAACCGTATAGAAACAGCAAATGACCGGCTGAACAAACAGATTTCCGACCGGTTGGAAGCAATCCATCAAGAACATCCTGACATGGGATATCGGAGATTGAATGACAAACTCCGCCACGATAATGGCATCAAAGTAAATGATAAGAGGATCCTGCGTATATGCAGGAAACAGCAAATAAGGTCAAACTTAAAATATCGTTATGACGGCTGTACCAGACCATCGAAAAATCCAGCTTTTATCGCAGAAAATATTTTAAACAGAGACTTTCATGCAGATAGTCTGAACAAGAAATGGGTAACTGATGTAACAGAGTTTAAGTATGGCACTTCATTTGACCATATCCATAAGCTATACCTGAGTGTGATTCTGGACTTATGTGATCATCGTCCGGTTGCATATGTGTTAAGCGATCACAATAACAATCAGCTTGTATTCGATACTTTCGATCTGGCAGTAAAGAACAATCCGGGAGCTCATCCAATCTTTCATAGTGACCGGGGATTCCAATATACCTCCCGTGTATTTCACCAAAAGCTGGTAGATGCGGGAATGATACAGAGCATGTCCCGAGTGGCGCACTGTACGGATAATGGACCTATGGAGGGATTCTGGGGGATACTAAAACGCGAAATGTATTATGGGAAGAAGTATCATACCAGAGAGGAGCTTGTACAAGCGATAACGGCATATATAGACTATTACATAAATGACCGCCCGCAAAGGGGCCTTGATGTATTAACACCGTTTGAATTTCATGAACGGTTATTAGCCGCATAAAAATATTGCCCGGCACAAACCGGGCAACACAAAAATTTTATATTTTTTTCATTGTCTACTTGACGGGTAGCACACCATTCCGGCATGTCCCATATTGTTAATCAATGACAGCGATACGCATCATATTGCTTCTTCCGTTGTTTGAAAATGCGCCGCTCTGTGCAGGTAGACCCGCTGTGAGAACAACAATATCCCCTGGTTCTACATATTGTTTTACTCTTACCATCTCAATCGCATTTTCACACACATCTTCCATAGAATTGAGACGAATGGATTTGAGCGGACGGACTCCCCAGTAGATCTGCATTCTCCGGAGTGTGGCCTCATCCGGACTTACACCGACAACACATGCCTTTGGCTTAAACTTTGATACCACTTTTGCCGTTGCTCCTGACATCGTCGGCGCAACAATACATTTTGCGCTGAGATTTGCCGCCGTAGCTACCGCCGAAAATCCTATCGCGCTGGATATACTGCTGGTCCTATGTTTCTGGGCTTTCTTGAGCATTACTTCGTAATCGAGATGGCTTTCCGTATTTTCCACGATCTGAACCATCATCTTCAGTGCCTCCACCGGATATTTTCCCTGTGCCGTCTCGCCGGAGAGCATGACCGCATCCGTCCCGTCGTAAACGGCGTTGGCTACGTCTGTCACTTCCGCACGGGTTGGACGAGGATTTCTTATCATGGAGTCCAGCATCTGTGTGGCCGTGATAACCGGTTTAAAATTGTCGTTGCATTTACGTATGATCTCTTTCTGAATATACGGCACTTCCTGAGCTGGAATTTCCACGCCCATATCTCCTCTTGCCACCATAATTCCGTCTGCACACCGGATGATCTCATCAATATTTTTGATTCCTTCCGCATTTTCAATCTTGGCGATAATCGGAATATACGGCGCTTTCAGCTCACGAAGCCAGCTTCTGATCTCAATGATACATTCCGCATTGCGCACAAAAGATGCCGCGATAAAATCAATTCCCTGTTCCACACCAAATTTCAAGTCTTCTCTGTCTTTTTCCGTGATAGCCGGGAGACGTACCGGCACGTTCGGGACATTGACACCTTTTTTCTCGCCCAGTTCTCCACCATTCAAAACTGTACAAGCGATATCAGATCCCTGGATACTCTTTACTTCCAGTTCGATCAGTCCGTCGTCAATTAAAATCTTTTTCCCAGGTGTGACATCTTCTGTGAGTCCACTGTATGTGATGGAAACTCTGTTTTCGTCTCCTATGACTTCTTCTGTCGTAAGGACAAAGTCACTTCCTTCGGTAAGCATAACCTTTTTCCCGTCTTTGAGTTTTCCTGTGCGGATCTCCGGACCTTTTGTATCCAAGAGAATCGCAATCGGAAGGTGTTCTTCTTCACGGATCTTCTTGAGAAGATCCATCCGATATTTATGTTCTTCATAATCTCCGTGGGAGAAATTAAATCTGGCAATATCCATTCCACTCTTCACAAGGCTGCGCATAACGTTCTCATCGTTGGAATTTGGCCCCATTGTACAGACGATTTTTGTCTTCTTCATCTTTTTTTCCTCCTTTTTCTGTCCTTTTCCTCTACTTTACATGCTGATGAGTAAACAGATGGTCCTGGCAATATTCATAGTTTCCATTACATTTGGAACAATACCGAAACTCAAGTTCCGGATGATCCAGCTCTGTCCGCCCGCAAACCGCACACCGGTGTTTCGGGACACGTCCGTCTGCCTGAGCAGCATAACGATTCTCCGTGCGCATCTTCTTTTTAAACTGCCGACTCCGTTTTTTCTGTCCCGGAGAATATTTTGCAAAGTTTCTGGAAGACAGATAAAATATAAAAAAGTTAAGAACTGAAATTCCCGCTGCCAGCGCATATACTTTATACGCACTGTTGACCCCTCCGTATGCAGGCAGAAACGCCTGGACGATGGTCCATATAAAAAATGCTCCGTCCACCCATGCGAGCCACTTTGCCTTGACCGGGAGAATGAAAAAAAGCAGAAACTGCATGTCCGGATACAGCGCGGCAAACGCAAAAAACAGCGACAGATTGAGATATGTCGTGTTCAGCATGTAGACTGCACCGGTTAGCAGATAAATGACAATCGCGGCAAGCACATGAAACAGAACCCCTGCAAAAAAATACAAATTAAAACGGAACGCTCCCCACGTCTGTTCCAGGGCATTTCCAAGCATATAATAAAAATAAAGGGCAATTACCAGATATAATAAATTGTAAGAAGGGGGCTGAATCAAAAATGTCAAAATCCTCCAGATTTGCCCGTGCAAAATGGCCGATGCATCCAAGGATAAATACTGGATATAAAAATACGGATTGACATAATGCAGCACGAATCCGATCCCGTACAAAATGATAATGTAATACATCAGATTTGGGATCGCAAACCTGCCAAATCTGCGCTCCATTCTGGAAATCCAATTCATAAAGTCTCTCCTTTCATATACGGTTTTCATTGTATCGTCTGGCCGTATATTTGTCAATGTACTTCTTGGAGTTTACAAGAAATTTACGCTTCCTTCATAATATTTTATTGTATCTTGTATTGTTTTGTCGTATAATATATCGTTGTTGCAAAACACATATAATTAGGTAGAAATTTTTTCCTACAAACAGCAAAGGAGTATCACATATGAGTCAAAAGGATTTATTTACACTGGGCATTGACATTGGTTCCACAACTGTCAAGATCGCTGTCCTGGACGAACAGAATGAACTCTTGTTTTCAGATTATGAACGTCATTATGCCAATATTCAGGAAACCCTTTCTGATCTTTTGGGGAGAGCGGTGTATAAACTCGGGGCTATCCACGTGTCTCCTGTCATTACGGGAAGCGGTGGTCTTACTCTTGCGAAACATTTGGGCACACCGTTTGTCCAGGAGGTCATCGCGGTTTCCACAGCCCTGCAGGACTATGCGCCCCAGACCGATGTGGCCATTGAACTTGGCGGGGAAGACGCCAAGATTATCTACTTCGAAAATGGAAATGTAGAGCAGCGTATGAATGGGATCTGCGCCGGAGGAACCGGTTCTTTCATCGATCAGATGGCCTCTCTTCTGCAGACAGATGCCACCGGTTTGAATGAGTACGCCAAAAACTACAAAGCCATCTATGACATCGCTGCACGCTGCGGTGTCTTTGCAAAGACAGATATTCAGCCTCTGATCAATGACGGCGCTGCGAAGGAAGACCTTGCTGCTTCCATCTTTCAGGCGGTCGTCAACCAGACAATCAGCGGCCTTGCCTGCGGCAAACCAATCCGCGGACATGTAGCCTTCCTCGGCGGTCCTCTTCACTTTTTGTCGGAACTGCGCCAGTCCTTCATCCGGACACTGAAGCTGGATGACGAGCATACGATCGCTCCTAAAAACTCCCATCTTTTTGCGGCGGTCGGCTCAGCATTAAACTCCAAGAGGGATCTCGACATCCCGATTATGGAACTTCAAAAACGCCTTGCAAATCATATTGAGATGGATTTTGAGGTAGAGCGTCTGGAACCTTTGTTTGCTTCTGAAAAGGACTATACAGAATTCAAGGAACGCCACGAAAAGCATCAAGTACCAGTGGGAGATCTCGCCACATACAAAGGCAATGTATATCTCGGTATCGATGCCGGATCTACCACCACAAAAGCAGCTCTCGTGGGAGAAGACGGTACGCTTCTTTATTCTTTCTATCACGGAAATGAGGGGGATCCTCTCGCCACCACCATTACTGCTGTCAAGGATATCTATTCCAAACTCCCGGGAGGAGCACGGATCGCCTACTCCTGTTCCACCGGATACGGGGAGGCTCTTATGAAAGCCGCTTTCCTTCTGGACGAGGGGGAAGTGGAGACAGTCTCCCATTACTATGCCGCCGCTTTCTTTGAACCGGATGTGGACTGTATCCTGGACATCGGCGGTCAGGATATGAAATGTATCAAGATCAAAAACCACACTGTTGACAGTGTACAGCTTAATGAGGCCTGTTCTTCTGGCTGCGGTTCTTTTATCGAAACTTTTGCAAAATCATTGAATTATACGGTAGAAGACTTTGCAGATGAAGCCCTCTACGCGAGACATCCCATCGATCTTGGCACACGGTGCACCGTATTTATGAATTCCAAGGTAAAGCAGGCACAGAAAGAGGGCGCATCGGTGGCTGACATTTCTGCCGGACTTGCCTACTCCGTCATCAAAAATGCCCTCTTTAAGGTAATCAAAGTATCAGACGCCTCAGAACTGGGAAAAAATATTGTCGTGCAGGGCGGTACCTTCTATAACAATGCAGTTCTGCGCAGCTTTGAAAAGATCGCCGACTGTCAGGCCGTGCGGCCGGATATCGCCGGAATCATGGGGGCATTCGGCGCTGCACTTATTGCGCGGGAAAGATATCACTCCTGCGGCTGCAAGGAAACGACAATGCTCTCCATCGAGGAGATCGAAAACCTTACATATGAAACATCCATGGCCAAATGTCAGCGCTGCGCCAACCACTGCCGCCTGACAATCAATAAATTCACAGGCGGAAGACGATTTATTACCGGAAACCGCTGTGAACGTGGTCTTGGAAAAGAAAAGACAAACACAGATATTCCGAATTTATTCGAATACAAGAACAACCGTTACTTCGGCTACAAGCCGCTGGCAAAAGAAGATGCGCCACGAGGAACTATCGGTCTTGCCCGAGTACTCAACATGTATGAAGATTATCCACTCTGGTTTACATTCTTTACAGAACTTGGATTCTCTGTTGTGCTCTCTCCTCCTTCCACCCGGAAGATCTATGAGCTGGGCATCGAATCCATCCCAAGTGAATCCGAATGTTATCCGGCCAAGCTTGCACATGGGCATGTAGAATGGCTGATCCAGCAAGGTGTAGATCGGATCTTTTATCCTTGCATTCCATACGAACGCAACGAGTTCCCGGATGCAAACAACCATTATAACTGTCCGATCGTAACATCATATGCGGAAAACATCAAAAACAATATGGATGAGATCATCCACGGCAAAGTAGATTTCATGAATCCTTTCCTTGCTCTTTCAAGCGAAGAGATTCTTACTACACGGCTGATTCAGATTTTCGGAGAAAAATTTGGCATCCCGGAATCAGAAATTCGAGCTGCCGCCCACAAAGGGTGGGAAGAGCTTACCCACTGCCGGGAAGATGTCCGCAAAAAAGGCGAAGAAACACTCGCTTATCTTGAGAAAACGGGAAGACATGGGATTGTGCTGGCCGGAAGACCATATCACTATGATCCTGAAGTAAACCACGGGATACCGGAGCTTATTACTTCCTATGGTATTGCGGTTCTGACAGAAGATGCTGTCTCCCACTTAAATCCGGTAGAACGTCCACTTAACGTCATGGATCAATGGATGTACCATTCCCGTCTGTACGCCGCAGCAAATTACGTAAAGACGACAGAAAACCTGGATCTCATCCAGCTGAATTCTTTTGGCTGCGGTCTGGATGCCGTCACTACCGATGAGGTGGCCGACATCCTGACAGGTTCCGGTAAAATCTATACCTCCCTGAAGATCGACGAGGTTAATAACCTGGGCGCCGCAAGGATCCGTATCCGTTCTCTTCTTGCCGCCATCCGTGTGCGGGATTCCAAGAAGGAAAAGCGGGAAATCCACTCTGCGGCTATTGAAAAAGTACCGTTTACCAAAGAAATGAAAGAACAGTACACCATCCTCTGTCCGCAGATGTCCCCGATTCACTTCGACCTCATCGAGCCGGCTTTCCAAGCTTCTGGCTACAAGATCGAAGTACTTCCAAACGACAATAAAGATGCGGTCAATGTAGGACTCAAATATGTAAACAACGATGCCTGCTATCCATCTCTGATGGTTGTAGGACAGATTATGGAGGCTATCCTTTCCGGAAAATATGACACCGATAAACTGGCTGTCATCATTTCCCAGACCGGCGGCGGATGCCGTGCTTCCAACTATATCGGTTTCATCCGAAGGGCTCTGAAAAAAGCCGGTTACAGCCATATCCCGGTTATCTCCATCAACTTAAGCGGTCTGGAGAAAAATCCTGGATTTAAGATCACTCCAATGCTGGCACTGCGTGGTGTGTATGCAGCTGTACTGGGCGATATCTTTATGCGTTGTCTCTATCGGGTTCGTCCGTATGAATCTGAACCAGGTTCAGCGAATGCGTTGTACGAAAAATGGGCAGCTGTCTGCCGGAAATTTGTCTCTGAAGGATATCCTTCCAGACGTCGGTTCAAAAAACTTTGCCGTCAGATTATCCATGACTTTGACACACTTCCGATCACGGATGTGAAAAAGCCACGCGTGGGAGTTGTAGGGGAAATCCTCGTCAAGTTCCTTCCGGCAGCAAACAATTACCTTGTGGAACTTTTGGAACACGAAGGTGCAGAAGCAGTCGTTCCAGATCTTGTGGACTTCCTTCTGTACTGTTTCTACAATTCCAATTTCAAGCATACCCACCTGGGCATGAAAAAGTCATCTGCAAGGCTCGCAAACCTTGGGATCAAGGTTATCGAATGGTTCCGGAAACCTGCTGTACAGGCATATAAGCAGAGCGAGCGGTTTACACCGCCATCCTCGATCCAGCATCTTGCATCCATGGCAAAGGAGATTGTCTCTCTTGGAAATCAGACTGGGGAAGGATGGTTCTTAACCGGAGAAATGCTGGAACTTATAGAGACTGGAGCGAAAAATATCGTCTGTACACAGCCGTTTGCATGTCTTCCAAATCACGTAGTCGGAAAAGGCGTCATCAAGGAGCTTCGGCGGCTCCATCCAGAATCCAATATTGTCGCTATCGACTATGACCCGGGCGCAAGTGAGGTAAATCAGCTGAACCGAATCAAGCTGATGCTCTCCACTGCAAACAAAAACCTTGAAAAAGAACTTCAGGCTCAGCAAGCAGAATAAATAGAATAAATATAGTTCATTATCTCGCTGTCCGGCTCAGTGCCGGGCAGCATTTTTTATTGGATTTTCCATTTTTATGATGCAATAAAAAAACTCCCTCCAGGAATGACAGTTTTCTAAAACCGCCGCTCCGGAGGGAGCTTTTACAGATGCTCTATTTTGCAGATTTCAGATATTTTTCTACACTCACAAGTTTTACGCTCAACGTAAATACTTGCATTGCAAGTTTAATCTCTTCCAATGTTGGATAAGACGGAGCAATACGGATATTGCTGTCATGCGGATCCTTTCCGTACGGATAGGTTGCTCCGGCATTTGTCATAATAAGACCCGCTTCCTTTGCCTTTGCAACAATCGCCTTCGCACATCCATCAAGAGAATCAAAGGAGATAAAATAACCTCCTCTCGGAGCCAGCCAGGAACCAATCTCCAGACCTCCAAGCTCTTTCTGAAGTGTTTCCAGCACAGCGTCAAATTTCGGTCTCATGACGGCTGCATGTTTCTTCATATGTTTTACCATGCCATGGATGTCTTTAAAATATCTCGCATGGCGAAGCTGATTGAGCTTATCATGTCCGATGGTCTGGATCTTCATCTGCTCACGGATTTCCACAAGATTGGCATCCGATGCTGCAATCGCCGCGATACCGGAACCCGGGAAACTGATCTTGGATGTAGATGAGAATTTATAAACCATATCCGGATGACCCTCTTTTTTACATTCCATGAGAATCTCAATCAGATAATCCTGCTTATCCTCATATAAATGATGAATACCGTACGCATTATCCCAGTAAATACGGAAATCCTCTGCTGCCGGATTCAATTTTGCAAACCGATGTACTGTCTCGTCAGAATATGTGATTCCCTGCGGATTGGAGTACTTCGGCACACACCAGATACCTTTGATAGCCGGATCACTGCTTACAAGCTCCTCCACGATATCCATATCCGGTCCTGTCGGAGTCATCGGAACATTGATCATCTCGATACCAAAATGCTCTGTAATCGCAAAATGGCGGTCGTATCCCGGAACCGGACATAAGAATTTTACCTTGTCAAGCTTTGCCCACGGCGTACTTCCCATGACACCATGCGTCATAGAACGCGCAATCGTGTCATACATGACATTCAAGCTGGAGTTTCCAAAAATTACGATATTGTCCTTCGGCACTTCCATCATGTCTGCAAGAAGCTGCTTCGCCTCCTTGATCCCGTCAAGAACACCATAATTCCGGCAATCAACGCCCTCTTCGCAGACAAGATCCGTACTGCTCGTCAAAACATCCATCATCCCCATAGAAAGATTCAGCTGCTCTGTAGAAGGCTTTCCACGAGACATATCAAGCTTCAGTCCCTTTGCCTTGACCTCCTCAAACTGTTTCGTCAATTCCCTCTTCAACGCTTTTAACTCTTCTTTGCTCAAATCCTTATAAGCTGTCATGCTCCTACCGCCCTTCATCATTATTCACTACTTCATTTCACTGTTACCTATTTTATCCATGATTTGACTCTACGTCAACCGTTTCTTGCAAATTATTCCCATTTTAGTTAAAATTTATGCAGAAAATACAAAAAAATGAATTTCAAAAAGGTCTTTCATTCATTTTTATATAATAGGGTAGAGGGAGAGTAAAATCTCGCCCCTCCCGTTGAACCGTACGTACGGG
>NZ_JBKSWG010000017.1:0-55026 GCF_047234585.1 Sellimonas sp.
AAATATTGAACTTTCAAGGTTCAACACACCTTATTGGTGTGGGAAGTCTTAGTCATAAAGTCGTACCCCGGTCTTGCTGCCTTCTCATTTTGGTGGGCTGAGACCGGGGTACGACTGCTTTTCTATTCTTTTCTTCTGCTAAATCTGCGTGCTTCTTCCAGAAAATGTACCGCAAAGTCTGGGCTGGATGGATAATACAGATGCGGAAATCCCCAAAAATGGCACTGTCCCTGGTGGATACAGTCGAAGGAAACTCCTGATGCAGGTTTTCTTGCCGTACAATCCAATCCATTGGTCTCGCTGTCGTAATAGTGGAACTCATGGCCTTTGATGACCGAACCTTTTGACAAAAATACGGGCTTTTTTTCGGCCAGCTCGATATAGCCAAAGCGGACAAGTTTCCCGGCATAAAAACATTTACCCGGCAGCACGTTGCACATCTCATATGTTTCCCCTTTTTCATTTTGCAGTGCTGCATGGAGATACAGAAAACCGCCGCACTCTGCTACAGAAGGCATCCCGGTTTGGATGGCTTGTCGGATGGATGATCGCATGGGCACATTTTCTTCCAGCCTTTTTGCATGCAGTTCGGGATACCCTCCGCCTAAAAGGAGTCCGTCGAGCTGCTCCGGCAGCACATGGTCGTGCAGAGGGGAAAAGGGGATGAGCTTCGCTCCCAGCTTTTTTAAAAGGTTCAGGTTTTCTTCATAGTAAAAGCAAAATGCCTCGTCCAAAGCAATTCCAATCCGGATTGGGGATTGAGATAAGACAGGGGACACATATTTGGAAAGGGAATCATCTGAACATGGAATGCTTCCTGCAAGATCCGACATTTCTATGATTCGATCTACAGCAACGCATTCTTCCAGTGTATGAGCCGACGCACAAATCTGTTTTTTGATATCTTTGACCTCCTCCGGAAGTTTCAGTCCGAGATGTCTGCTCTCCAGCTTTAGCTCACTCTTATTTGGGAGAAATCCGAATACCGGAAGAGAAAGCTCTGCTTCGATCACAGGTGCGATCCGTTCGCAAAAATTCCGGGATGTTCGATTTAAAATGACTCCTTTTATCCGGTTTTCTCTGTCATACTTAAGAAATCCTGCCAGCAAAGGAAGGATAGACCGTCCCATTCCATGTGCGTCAACAACCAGCAGAATCGGAAGCTGAAGAATGGAGGCGACATGGTAGGCGCTTCCTTCCTCGCGGACACCTCCAAGCCCGTCAAAAAGTCCCATGACTCCTTCCACAACTCCGATTCCGTTGTCTGCCATTCTTTGTGAGTAAATTTCCCGGAGCAGTTCTTCTCCACAAAAGAAACTGTCCAGGTTGCAGGAAGGGACATCGATCACTGTCTTGTGAAACATCGGATCGATATAATCCGGCCCGCACTTAAAGGAAGCAGGACGGCATCCTCTTTGTTTCAGTGCCTCTAAAAGGGCGCATGTAACCGTCGTCTTTCCGCTTCCGCTTTTTACTGCGGCAATCATAATGCCGCGCATGTTCTGTTTCATCGTCATCTTTTTTACTCCCCGCTGAAATCAAAACTACAGATATAAATAGGATTTTCTGCCTGCATCAGATGAGAACTTCCTGCAAATCTTGATTTGCTTACTTGAAGATGCAGGATTTCCTCCTCTTTGATAGGCATGTATTTCCGAATCGCTGCTATTTTTCCCATAGTCTCCAAAGTGACCGCGGTCATCACGATCCTCATATTCCTGTTCTTTTCATAAAGTTTCCGGAGAATTTCCTCCAGTCTTCCGCCGCTTCCTCCGATAAAGGCATGGGTAGGAGCCGGGAGATTTTCGAAACATTCCGGAGCCTGTCCTTTCACGATATGTACATTTGGAAGGGCAAACTTTTCGCGGTTCTGGCGGATCAATTCTACTCCTTCGTCTTTTTGTTCCAGCGCATACACCTGGATTGTTTCCGAACGCTCTGCGATTTCCATAGCCACAGATCCCGTTCCACTTCCAATATCGTAAACAATGGCATGCTCTGTCAGTTTCAACGTACAGACTGCAAGTTTTCGCACCGTTTCTTTTGTCATAGGAACCTTTCCACGGACGAACGCTTCATCCGGTCTGGCAGGAGCAAGATATTTTTGTTCACAGTGCGGATTTAAAACAGCAAGAATGTACAGCCCTTCTTCTTTCAGCTTTGTACACTGTACAGGATTGTATTCCGTGACCGTTTCTTCGGGGTGGGAAAGCTGGAAACCGACGAAGATCCGACAGCCGGACAGATGATTTTCTACCAGTATACGGCCTACCTCTCGTACATCTGATACTCCGGAGACAAGAAGAAAGAGTTTTTCATGATATCGTATATCAGAGAGAACTTCTGCTTCCCAGTTCTTTCGCCCTCCTTTTCCATGGATACTCCGTATGACTGCGTCCTGCCAACTGATTTTGCATGCCGCTGCAAAATAAGAGACAGAGGAAATGCCGGGAAGTACCTGGATGGAAATATCCGCCTCTTGCCCTTTCTTCCATTCTTCCAGTTCTTTGTAAAGATTCCAGCTGCCGCTGTAAAAACCGGTATCTCCAGAAAAAAGGACAGCTGCCTGGATGTTTTTTCCGCAATAACATTGCATTTCCTTCTCTTTTAGTATATCAGTAAGGACCGGCAGGATATCTTTCGCAGTGTAATAAGGGTAGGCAGCAGTCTGTTTTTTGTTGGTATACTGCTCTTTGATTCCGCAAAGAAGTCTTTTGGCCCCAAATAGATAGTCCGCTTCCTGGATCCGTTTTTCGGCCAGCTGTGTCCTTGTTCCAGAATCCCCCATTCCGATCCCGATCAGAGAAATATGTAAGTGTATATTAGGGGACAAAGATATGCCGGTAAGGGATGAAAGCTTATCGCACACTTCCTGGAAAGAGAGCCCGTCTTGCTTTTCTGGATTCCCGATGACATGCACATGGATTCCCGCCTGTTTGGCGGCTGATACTTTCTCTGGAAATCCTCCTGTAGTTCCGGTTTCTTTTGTCACAAGATGGCATATTTCATACTGCCGGATCAATGCCAGGTTCATTTCTTCAGAGAATGGCCCTTGCATAGCTATGATCTGTTTTCCCTTTAATCCTGCTGCCCTGCATACTGCGATGCTCTCTTCGCTTGGAAGTACGCGCACGTAAAGACGCTCTTTCAGGGATGCTTCTTTACAGTACGTCAAAAGTTCTTTGCTCCCTGTTGTAAGAAGAATGTTTCCTTCCGTGGAAAGGAGAGCTTTAGCGCAAGATTCATTTGTTCCAAAGTAACACTGAAGGAAAGGACTGTTTTCCCGTCCTTCTGCATTCTGTCCGGTTTCCCGTTTTAAACGAAGATAAGGGATCCTCGCCATGGAGGCGCTCATCTTCAGATTGCGGGATACTTCTGTGGCAAAAGGATGGGTTGCATCCACTACGGCAAGAAAATCCTCCTGCCTCATAAAGTTCTCCATTGCATTCAGATCCATTCGTCCCTGATAAAGTTCAATGCCAGACAGAGGATCCATAACTTCGCTTCCGTATTCGGTAGCCACACAGACGGCTGAAGGTACACCTGCATTTGCCAGAATTTCCGTCAATCTTCTTCCTTCTGTTGTACCGGAAAAGATCAAAATCCGTTTCATAGGCGGTATCCTCTTTTCGTGATGAGTTTTCCATCCAGAATCAGAGACTGCGAATTCCCGATGAATACAGTGGTAAACATATTGGCTTTCAGATCGCGAAGTTCCTGCAAAGAACACACGCCTACTTTCGTTCCCTCTCTTCCGATATTTTCCACATATCCGCAAGCCCTTTCCGGGGATGCCTTTTTCAGCAGAATATCACATGCCTTTTGAAGATAGTCTGAGCGTTTTCTGCTGGCAGGATTGTAGATGGCAATGGCAAAATCCCCTTCTACTGCCGCAGTAAGCCGCTTTTCTATCTGCTCCCAGGGGGTTAACAGATCAGAGAGACTGATGACGCAAAAATCGTGGTTCAGAGGCGCACCGAGAACTGCTGCCCCGCTGTTTGCCGCTGTAACTCCAGGAATAACGGTAAGCTTACAGTCCGGGTATTCCCCGGAAAGCTCGTACATCAGAGAAGCCAGTCCATAGACACCGGCGTCCCCGCTGCAGATCAAGCAAACCTTTTTCCCCTCCAGGGCCTTCTCATAGGCCATACGGCACCTGTCCACTTCCTTTCTCATAGGTGTGGACAGACATTCCTTTCCCTGAAACCGATCGCCCAAAAGTTTCAGATAAAGAGGATATCCTACAATGACATCACTTTCCTCCAGAGCCTGAATAGCCTGACCTGTCATCATGTTTTCCTCCCCAGGACCGATACCTGTGATATATATTTCATGCTTCATCGTGTTTCCCTCCTGCCCATTCTATCGTCCATATCCGCTTTGCCGCGGCAATTGTAATTCCATTTTCTGCCTGTTTTGCAAGCACCAATGTCCCGCCTTCCCCGCAGGCAGCCAGAGCGGCTCTTTCGCAGACGTTGTCGACCCCGACTGTCCGTTTCACAAAATCCGAACTGTGAAAATTTCCTTTGACACGGCAAAGTTCCTCTTCCGAAAAGGTTACAAAAGGAATCCGGTTTTGCGAAGTCCACTGGCAGATTCCTGTCTCATTCTTTTTTCGGTCAATCGAAGCCACTGCCGCTATATCGGATACCGAAATGCCAAGATGCTCCATGCATTTTTTTATCATTGTCCCGATATCCTCTTTTGATTTCCCTTTTTTACATCCGATTCCCAAAATATACTCTTTTGGTTTCAGCTTCAAAACTGCCTGTTCCCATACATCTTCTTTCGGGGAGATCACAATATCTGCAGCAGTTTGCGGAGGATATGGGACTATCTGCAATCCTTCGGGTATCCGTCCTGTTTCGTCTGGTATTCGGTCTGATCCTCCGTCAATGGAAATCGTCACATTCTCATCCCGCAGGACTTTTGCAGAAATCTTTGCGATGCCGCCTTTGTTTACAATGTGCAGATCATTCTGCTTTGCAAACAGATCGACGGAAAACTTGTGGTGGATATCGGTAGCTGTCGTGATGACTGGGATGAGATGCATCCGGCAGGCAATCAGATCTGCAAGTTCATTTGCCCCGCCCATATGGCCGGACAGGATTGGAATCACATACTGTCCTTTTTCGTCCATCACAAGTACAGGACTGTCTGTCAATTTATCCTTTACAAAGGGAGCGATGGCACGGACTGCGATTCCGCAGGCGCCTACAAACACAAGGGCATTTTTGTTTTCAAACTGTTTTTTGGCCCATGGGATCAGTCCTTCCTCCGGCTTTTGAAAGATTCGAACTTCGTGGTCTTTCAAGCTTTCTCTGAGCTGACTCGCCAGCTGCTTTCCCTGTTCCGTAAAACTGATGACACTGATCTTCATAGACGTTTTCCTCTGAATTCGGTCTCGAAATCCGGCGCATACAATCTGGAACGCTCATAATGGCGATGCGCCACTGCATTTCCTACGAGAATCAGCGCTGTTTTTGTGATGTTGTGATCTGAAGCGGTCCGGGCAAGGGTAGATACCGTACATATATGAGCTTCTTCTTCCGGCCATGTTGCTTTGTATACGATAGCTGCCGGCGTGTCCGGCGCATATCCGCCTTTTACCAGACGTTTCTCCAATTCTTCCAAAAGCCCGGTGCTCAGATAGATGGCCATAGAAGCCTGGTGTGCTGCAAAACTTTCAATGCTTTCTTTTTCCGGCACTTTTGTCCGCCCTTCCATCCGCGTGATGATCAGTGACTGGGATATGCCTGGAAGCGTATATTCAAGATTCAACGACGCAGCAGCGCCAAAGCAGGCGCTGACTCCCGGACAGCTCTCATAAGAAATCCCTTTTTCGTCCAAAAGATCCATCTGTTCCCGCACAGCCCCATAGACACTTGGATCGCCCGTGTGCAGACGTACTGTCATTTTTCCATCTGCCTCTGCCTGCACCATGACCTCCAGTACTTCCTCCAGTGTCATCGTGGCACTGTTAAAGATACTACATCCCTCTTTTGCATAGTCGAGAAGTTCACGGTTTACAAGAGATCCCGCATAGATGATCACATCCGCCTGTTCCAGATATCGCTTTCCCCGCACGGTAATCAAATCTGGTGCCCCTGTTCCGGCTCCTACAAAATATACCATATGTCTCCTCCTTTTCTTTTTCTCAATGTTCTTTCATGATCTCCTGAAGCAATTCTTTGGCACCGCTGCTGGCAGCCAGTTCTCCTGCTTCGCTTGAGTACATGATACACTCTATCCGAAGGTTTTGTCCGGCCCTTTTATTCAGATAGAACATGATTTTTTCCATAATCCGCTCCATCACGGCATTTTGCTTCCCGGTTTTTTTTAGGATCTGCAGCGCTTCCTCCGTGACTGCGCATGAAAGGAGCTGGCAAACGGTTTCTGTATCCACCCCTTCTAAAAGAGCGGCAGCCGCCAAAAGCTCCATCCGACAGTCCCCTTCTCTGGAATGCGTGTTCATGATACCGCCCGAGATTTTAATCAGCTTCCCGATATGGCCTGTCAGCAGCATTTTTTGAAAGCCGCACTTTACTGTCATATCGATCGTATCGCCGATGAAGTTGCTGCATTTTACACTTTTATCCAGATCATACCCATATGTATGCTTCATATAATCTAAACCATAGTTTCCAGGAGATACCGCAATACAATCCTCTCCCATTGCACGGTGTTGGCGAATTTCGACCAAAATAGTGTCCACAAGAGCCTGCTCGCTCATAGGTTCCACGATCCCGGTCGTTCCAAGGATCGAAATCCCCCCTTTAATACCAAGTCTTGGATTGAATGTGCGTGCAGCCAGTGCTTCTCCGCCGGGGACAGATATCTCCACCTGGAGTGATCCGTGAAAATCGACACTTCGGCAGACTTCCCTTACCTCATATGTGATCATGGATCTAGGGACGCGATTGATGGCTGCATTGCCTATCGGCTGATCCAGACCTGGTCTTGTAACCCGTCCGACACCAGTTCCTCCGTCAATCTTTACTTCCGCTTCACTGTGCGTCGCTTCTCCCGCATCATGATTCATGGAAACTTTGGCGTAAACAAGGGAACCTGTCGTCACATCCGGATCATCCCCGCCATCCTTTTCTACCGCGCAGGAAACTTCCCGCTCTGTCCTGCAGATATCAAGAACTTTGGCGCAGTAGGGGATCCCTTTTGGAGTCTGTATCATGATTTCTGTTTTCGTTCTTCCTGTCAGGAGCATGTAGGCCGCCGCTTTTGCCGCCGCTGCCGCACAGCTTCCGGTCGTAAACCCATATCTCAATGATTTCATATATATCTCCTGTCTATTTCCCATCGATAGCCATCTAGCGGCCAAGTTCGTAGAGCAGCGCGTTGCAGATTGCAGCCGCCACGTTGCTTCCTCCCTTTCGCCCCCGATTGACAATGTGGGGAACCGATGTCTCCAGGATCCGCTCTTTTGCGGCCTCAACATTTACAAATCCCACCGGCACACCGATGACAAAAGCCGGAAGAAACGTTCCATCCTGAATGTAGTCATACAGCCTAAGCAGAGCTGTCGGCGCATTCCCAACTGCAAAGATAACCGGCTTATGAAGCTTTGCAGCAAACTCCATACTGACAGCTGCCCGTGTCACATTTCGCTCTTTTGCAAGAGATGCCACTGTTTCATCAGCCATAAAACAATGCGCTTCTCCCCCAAACCGCGCCAGTACTTTTTTATTGATGCCGGCCAATGCCATATTGGTGTCGGTTACGATATCTGCTCCCTCGAGAATCAGTTGTCTGGCTTTTTCAACTGCATGTTCCGAGAAGACAAGTGTTTCGGCGTAGTCAAAATCCGCTGTCGTGTGAATGACACGTTTTGTCACAGCTTCCTGTTCTTTTGGGATGACAATGCCTCTTTTTTGCAGTTCTTCCCCGATAATTTCAAAACTTTTTCCTTCGATTTCTCCTGGTTTACAGTATAAGATCTTTTCCATCACATTTCCTGCTTTCTTTCTGTATAATCTGCCCGATTGCCTGGATCAGCTCAGTATTTTCCCGTCTGTTCTTTACCGCAATGCGGTAATATCCGTTGCTTAGTCCCCGGAAATTGCTGCAGTCCCGAATCAGGATGCCTTTCTTAAGAAGCTGATCGAAAAGGAGATGCTCTGTATAAAACATCATGTAGTTTGCCGTGGACGGGAAGACGGAGATCCCCATTTTTTTCAGTTCTTCTGAAAGATACTTTCGATCAGTCTTCACATGCCGGATCGTCCTCTCCAGATAGTTCATCTCACGTGCCGCTGCAGCTCCGGCTATCTGGGCAAACACAGAGAGATTCCACTCCGGAAGCTGGCGTGCGATGTCCTGATGCCATTTCTTATTTCCGCATACGAGATAGCCAAGCCGGACACCGGGGATGGCAAAAATTTTCGTAAAAGCGCGTACGACGATCAGATTTGGAAATTCCTCCGCTCGAAGAAGGAAAGAATCCTGTGTTCCTGTCTCTGTAAATTCAATAAAGCATTCATCCAGCACCACTGTGATTTTCTTCTTCATACAAGTCCTTATCAGTTGTTCCAGAAAGTTTGGTTTCAGCAGATTCCCAACCGGATTATTAGGATTTGCCAAAAATAAAAGATCCGTATCTTCCGGAATGTGTTCCAGGAATGTGTTGTCCAGGCAAAATCCGTTTTCCTTTTTCATTTCATACCAGACAATATCGGCGTGACAAGCTAAGGCTGCCTTCTCATACCCGTAAAAGGAAGGAACTGGGATCACGATCTTTTTAGGCTTTAACCCATGAATAATTGCAAGAAAGAGTTCCGATGCCCCGCTTCCGCACAAAATCTGGTCCTCCAAAGCGCCGGTCATGCTCCCAATGGCCTTGATTAAACCGGCACATCGGATATCCGGATAGCACGTACATTGTTCGACTGCTTCCAGCATAGCCTTCTTTACAGAATCCGGAATCCCGAGAGGATTTATATTTACAGAAAAATCCAGTGTGACATGGTTGCGATAGATATCTCCACCGTGCATGATTCAACCTCCTGTTTCAATAGTCAGACTAAAAAACCGCCGTCACAGTCCAAAGCAAAAGGATACAGATCCCCTCACACAATCCCGCGGTGCTGTAAAGAAGCTGATTGGCACGCCGAATGTCAGATACTTCTACCGTTCGGATCGCATCTCCGATGAATGGTTTTTTTACAATCTTTCCGAAGTAGCTGGCATCCCCGGCAAGCTGTACCCCAAGTGCTCCTGCACAGACCGCTTCCGTCTGCGCAGCATTTGGACTGGAATGCTTCTTTTTGTCTCTGAGATAAATGCGGCAGGCACGCGTGCCGTCAAACTCTTTTCCCAGCAGAAATGACGAAACGATCATCAGCCATGCGCTGACTCTGGCCGGAATATAGTTGGCCACATCATCCAGCTTTGCCGCTGGCCTTCCAAAATACAGATAACGGTCGTTTTTATACCCAATCATAGAGTCCATCGTGTTGACCGCTTTGTACAGAAAACCGAGAAAAGGACCTCCGATTGCCAGATAAAGCATAGGTGCCACGACGCCGTCGGATGTATTTTCCGCCACTGTTTCTACCGCCGCCTTGATGACTCCGCGCTTGTCCAGAACCGAAGTGTCTCTTCCGACAATCATGGACACCGCTGTCTGCGCCTCCTCAAGTGTTCCTTTCTGCAGTTTATCATAGACTTTCATGCTCTCGGTCTTCAGGCATTTGATTGCAAGAATCTGATAAGTCATAAAGCTTTCGATTGTTACCCCAAGTGCCGGGGAAAGCAGATAAGCACCCCACAGTATGCCTCCGGACACTGTGCCGGTAAGGAGCAGAACAAAAAAGACAAGTATACCGCCTCTCATGACAGGATGTCTTTTTCCATAGAGATATGTCTCTAGCTTTCCGATCAGTTTTCCGATCAGACAGACCGGGTGCGGCATCCAGTGCGGATCCCCAAACAAAAGATCCAGAACAAATCCGATTAAAAAAGAGGTAATGTGATAGTTCAGCATAGTTTTTCCAACTCCAGTATTGCTATGATTTTGTCCGAACAGCGCAGTCGACAGCGATATCCGTCCGAGCATTTTACCTGATAGTCAAAATATTCCCCGCCAGACAGAGCAGAGAGCAGCGCCATGATCGTGCCGCCGTGTACGACAGCTGTGATTTTATCCTTTTCAGACGCTTTTTCCTTTTCCAGACAGGAGAGCATCCGGAAAAAACCGAAGACCACACGCTTTTGAAATGCCTCTCTGCTCTCTCCTTTCGGAAATGGCAGCATCCCTCCGCTGTCGATCCAGGCCTGATATTCCGGATTTCCATTTAGATCTTTATAATTTTTCCCCTCAAACAGTCCAAAGTCCATTTCTGTCCATTCGGGAATACACTGAAAAGGAAGATTAGGAAAAAGGATCGTTGCTGTCTCACGACAGCGGAGCATAGGGCTTACGAACAAGTGGTTTGGCGTCGCGTACATCCCGTTGTCCTTACGCATTTGCAGTTCCTCTTTTCCTTCCTCCGAAAGAGCTTCCTCCGTTTTTCCCAGATAGCGATGTTCCAGATTTGCTTTTGTCGCACCATGTCGGATCAACGTCATGTTTATTTCAGTCTCTGCCCGATTCCACATATGACACGTTCCACCCTTTCCGCCTTTTTTGCCAATTCAATCTGGATTCGTCCGAGACGTTCCCGGTAGTCCCGCTCTTTTTGCTCTGTCGGCACAATGCCGTTTCCGATTTCATCGCTGATAATGATACTGTCTGGATTTTCCTGTATCCAGTTTTGTATCTTTGTTTCCGGGTCTGATCCTTCTTCCAGACATTTTCGGAACCACAAGTGGAAATGGCTTAGAACCGGCCTTTTTCCGTCGCGTCCTTTCCGCAGATCCTCCTTGTCACCCTCTATGACATCCAGGGCTTCTTCTTTATGTGTCTGCATCACATAAGCAAGTTTCCCCTGTGCATATCCACCAATAAATAATTCCATTTTTTCTCTCCTTCAAGCTAAAAAAGATGACTGCCAATCGCCGCGCCTATCACAATAGCTGCCTCACAGAGCAGCAGAAAATATCCTGCTGTATCTCCTGTGACTCCTCCAAATTCATGGTAGCTTCGGATACGGTAAAACAGAAATGTTCCTCCCGCCCCGATAAGTGCAGCCACTCCAGCTGCGGGAGACAAAAGGAGCATTGCAGCCGCGCAGACCAGCATCTCCAAAAAAAGAACGAATACAACGTTCTTTTGGGCTGCGCGCTTGGAGAAGGCACGCAGTAACCCGTCCTTTTTTGCAGGACGCAGGCAGATCGCGCCAAGTCCGCTCATGATCCGGGACAGCACAAATCCCAGGCTTACGACTGCCAGATCTTTCCCAACTATGACTTCTGAAAATGCGGCCAGATATATGAGGTAATACAAAAGCAGCATGATCACAGAAAAAGCTCCGATATGAGAGTCCTTCAGTATCTCAAGTTTTCGTTCTCTGTCCTGATAAGAGTGGAGGGCATCCATCGTATCCATGTATCCGTCTACATGAAATCCGCCTGTGACAAGAATCGGTATTGCCGTTCCCATCAGTACGTAAGCCAGACTGCCTATATGAAAATTCCGGCAAATCCATCCCCACCCACTTATAAGCAGACCGATGACTGCTCCGATACAAGGAAAAAAACAAAATACGTATTTCATATCTTCTTCCTTCCAGTCGAATTGTGGGACTGGGATTTTGGAATACATGGAAAAAGCGATCACACAAGATCTTAAGATTTTCATTTTTTTCCCCTTTCCTTTTTCAGTATCACAGGAATACCTGCCACTACTTCTGTGACTTCGTCCGACTCGGATGCAAGGGCACAGTTAATCTTTCCAAGTGCATCCATATATGCCGTTGTAGCTGGATCATATCTCACTCCGTCTTCAAATACATTGTTCGATACAATGATAAGATGCCGGACACGATTTCGCAAAATACGGATCCCCTGCACGATATTCCGGACAACCTCGTCCGCCGGGCGTACGTCTTTGCCGAACATCTCATTTGCCGCCAGATTTGACATACATTCCAGCAATACCGCGCTTTCTCCGAGACGAGAGGGATCCATCTGGTCCAGAGCCTGGAGGATATCTCTTGGCTGCTCGATTGTGCGGAATCCTTTCCCTCGGCGGAGCTCTCTGTGGCGGTTGACTTTTCTTTGTGCGTCTTCGTCATACACCTGCATTGTGGCAAGATAATATTTGACTTCCACGTCTTTTATCTCTTCCAGCAAGCTCTCCGCAATGGCAGATTTCCCGCTTCCGCTTCCTCCCAACACCAAAGTTACCATGACTTTTCTCCTGTTTCTTTCGTTTCCTGTGTCTTTGTATACCGCCTGTACTGCTCTACATGAATATCCGAAAACGTTGTCTGTCTCTGATAAAGGGACAACGCCATGTCAAGCAGAGCAAACATCATAACCGCCCCTGTTCCTTCTCCAAGCGCCAATGACGCGTCGATGACCGGCGAAAGACAAAGTTCGTCCAGTATCTGTTTTGCCGCAGGTTCCTTACTTTTGTGGGAAGGGATCATATATGCCCGTGTCCCAGGTTTCAGCCGCTCCGCAGCCAGGGCTGCCACTGCGCTGATAACGCCATCGAGAACAACCGGAAGATGATACATCGCCCCACCGATAAAAACACCGGTTAATCCTGCAATATCCAATCCTCCCACAGACATCAGGATACGAAGCGTCTCTTCTTTTCTTAAATCGTATTTTTTCAGAGCTTCTACGATCACGTTTCGTTTTCTTCTTAGACCCTCATCGCTGAGCCCAGCTCCCCGTCCGGTAATTTCTTCCACGGGCAATCCGGTCAAGGCCGCTGCGACCGCACTGCTCGTCGTTGTATTTCCGATTCCCATCTCGCCGGTGGCAAGCAGCTGGTACCCTTCTCTTTTGCAGTATGCTGCCATCTCGATTCCGGTTTGGATCGCTGCCAGGGTTTCGCTCTCTGTCATGGCTGGTTCTTTTCGAAAGTTTTTTGTTCCATGTGCGATTTTTCTGTCGATTACCCCTTCAATTTGAGCTCCGTGATTGATACCGATATCCACCGGGATCACATCGGCACCGATACGAGTGGCCATCTTTCCGACAGAGGTCTGATTCTTCCCCATAAAAGAAGATACCGCCAAAGTCACTTCCTGACCGGACTGACTGACCCCTTCTTCCACAATCCCATTGTCCGCGCACATCACGATAACAGCCTTCCTGGAAATATCTGGATAAACGTTTTCAAGAATCGCTCCGATCTGTGCGGTCAATTCTTCAAATCGCCCCATTCCGTCCAAAGGTTTGGCCATATGATCCCATTCCGATCGGATCCGTCTGTAAATTTCTTTCGACGGTTCCTGGATTTTTATTTGATTTAATTCCTCACTCGTCATTTCTGGCTTCCCTTCTACAACCTGGATTCCCTGAGCATCCCGTAGATTGCGTCCATATCCAGATACTTGCGCAGTGTGTCCGCCAACTTATCGTACTGTATTTCTTTCAACTGTCTGTACGAGTACATCCCGTCTGTGTCGCAATGAATACCTTTCTCTTTTGCCAGCGCCGAAAGGATGGCTGCTGCGATTCCTTCCGCATCAAAAATTCCGTGCAGGTATGTTCCATACACATTTCCATTGGAAAGGACGAGGTGTTCCGCCCCGCTTTTTTCTGTGCTTGTATTTCCCATGTGGATTTCATATCCGGAAACTTCCATGCCGCTCAGACAGGAAAGCCTTCCACGGATTTGATGAAGGGATGACTTCTTTTGGGTCCTTGTTTTTTCCTGATGCAAGGTCGTCTCCACAGGGAGGAGTTCCATTCCTCTCATCTGGCCGCCTTCTTCTACGTGATATGGGTCACAGATCTGCTTTCCAAGCATCTGATAGCCTCCGCAGATTCCAAAGATGATCGTATCCTGGGATTTTTTCTTGACAGCTGCTTCCAATCCGTTTTCCCGCATCCAACGCAGATCCCCCATTGTATTTTTGCTGCCAGGCAGGAAAATCATGTCCGGATCTCCCAGCTCAGATACGGAAGTCACATACCGTACCGTCACGGATTCATTCTGCTCAAACACATTAAAGTCTGTAAAATTGGAAATTCTCGGGCAGCGTATAACTGCCAGATCGATCATTCCCCTTTTTTTGCGGTCAAATCGGATTGTCAGACTGTCCTCATCTTCGAGGGAAAGCGGTGTATAAGGTACGACTCCTACCACCGGGACGTTTCCTCGCTGTTCCAGCATTTGAATCCCAGGATCAAGAATCGTCTTGTCGCCGCGGAACTTATTGATGATCAGCCCTTTGACACGGGATCGTTCTTCATCCGAAAGGAGCGAGAGTGTCCCGATCAGCTGTGCAAACACACCGCCTCTGTCGATATCTCCCACAAGAAGCACCGGAGCATCTGCAAGTTTGGCCATCCCCATATTTACAATGTCATTTTCTTTTAAATTGATCTCTGCCGGACTTCCGGCTCCTTCGATGACGATAATATCTGACATGGACGAAAGTTTCCGGAAAGCTTTCTTGATTTCCGGGATCAGCCTTTTCTTGTACGAAAAATATTCTTTTGCCGGCATATTTCCAAGCACTTCTCCATTTACAATGACCTGGGAACCCATATCCGTCGTCGGTTTTAAAAGGATTGGATTCATACAGACAAGCGGAGCTATTTTTGCCGCTTCCGCCTGCATAACCTGGGCTCTTCCCATCTCCAGCCCTTCTTCTGTGATATAGGAATTGAGAGCCATATTCTGGGATTTGAAAGGCGCCGCCCTATACCCATCCTGCACAAAAATGCGGCAAAGTCCGGCACAGATCAAACTTTTTCCTGCATTTGACATCGTTCCTTGTACCATGATCACTTTTGCCATATCCTCTCTCCTTCCAATAGTTTTCCCCTGTCTTTTGCATACAGGAGCAGCTTTTTATTTTCTTTATTCCATTCACTAAAGTCAGTAAGTGTGCAGATGACATGTCGGCAGCGGTCAATCTCTTCCTTGGCACACACTACTGTATCTTGTCTGATGGGACAGTATGCCTGTTCTTTTATCACTCGTTCAGAGAGAGCTTCCGCCACAGGTGTATCTTTGTCATTTTCCCACAAAATACCTGCTGAAAAAGGGATCCCCTCTCTTTGCAGTCTGCGGTAAATCGGAATTCCGCTTCCATTTCCTCCAATCACAAACACGCGAGGGATTCCATGTACGGCAGGCAGCTCCACTCTTCCGGAACACTCATCGAAAGTTCCTGTTGTAATCCCATACAATTCTTTGATATATCCCGGGAGAAAAACGTTCTCCGGAGGACCGAAACGATCTACATATTCTCCTTTCACACAAAGGATCTTATCTGAGATCCTCTCTGCCAGATCCAACTCATGCAAAGACATAATGACCGTAAGGTTCTTCTTTTTTGTCATTTCCTGGAGAACGGACAAAAACTCCAGCTTATACCGCACATCCAAAAAAGAGGTCGGTTCATCCAGCACGAGTACATCCGGATCCTGCGCAATGGCTTTCGCCAGAAGAATACGCTGCTTCTGGCCGTCGCTCAGCGTTAAGAATTCTTTTTCAGCCAGTTCCTCCGTACGGACTGTTTCCATTGCCCTCTGGACTGCTTTTTTGTCCGTCTCAGACAGAATTCCAAGACGCCCCGTATAGGGATATCTTCCCATCGCCACCACCTCTTCGCAAGTCATCATTTCCGGGTGGATCCGTTCTGTCAGCACGACAGACAGCCTTTTTGCACGCTCTTTCTCCGACAGTCTATTGATGCATACTTCTTCCAGCTGCACTTTCCCGTTAAGAAGCGAAAGCTGTCCTATGATACTTTTTAAGATGGTAGATTTTCCAGCGCCGTTTGGCCCGATTAAAGTCAGGATCTCTCCTCTTTTGATTTCAATCTGGATATCCCGGATCAGTGGGACACCGTCATAGCCCACTGTCATGTTTTTAGTATAAAAGAAATAATTTTGCATATCAATCCGGACGCTCCTTTTTTCTGCATATCATCACATAAATGACCACCGGCACACCGAAGATTGCTGTGACCGTGCTGATGGAAAGCTCGGTAGGTGCAAACAATGTGCGCGCAATAAGATCACAGAACAGGCACCACACAGCACCACCCAAAAAACAAGCTGGTATCATGAAAAGAGGTTTTGCCGTGTGAAACATCCTCTTCATGATCTGTGGAACCGCGATGCCAACAAAGGAAACGGGACCTGCAAAGGCCGTCACACAGGCCGAAAGCATGCTGGATAAAAGCACAAGTGCAATTCGAAATGACCGGATATTTACCCCCATGCTTTCTGCGTAAGACTCTCCCATCTGATAAGCTGAGATAGGCTTGGACATCAGAAAGGTCAATCCGCCTGCCGCTGCCACAACAATGATCATGACTGCCACGTTGCCCCATGAAATCCCGGAAAAACTCCCCATGGACCAGTTGTGAAGATTCACAATGTCCGAATCCTCCGCAAATGTCACGATCAAGTCTGTAATTGCTGAGCAGATATATCCGATCATAATACCGCTTACAACGAGCATTGCAGTCTGGGGGAGCCATCTGGAAATCAGAAGGACAAATCCCATAGAAAGCATTGCGCCTGCAAAAGCGGCCAGGATCATGAGAACCGAACTGATACGGATGCCAAATCGGAGAAAGACTACCATGACAATGGCAACTGCAAGTTTCGATCCCGAGGAGATGCCAAGCACATACGGCCCTGCGATGGGATTATGAAAAAAAGTCTGGAGTAAAAAACCGGAAAGTCCCAGTGCACCGCCCAGGATGATCGCTGCCACGCTACGTGGAAAACGGATTTCAATAATGATGTTGCGGAACATGTCTTTTCCATTTCCCATCAGGGTTTCCACGATTTCTGAAAACGGGACAGAGACGCTGCCGATACTGATGTTTAGAAACAGAAAAAAGATCACAATCAGAAATAAGATTCCAAACAAGATCGTATATTTTATTTTTTTATTCCAACCTGAATAAGTAGGTAAATGTAGCTTCATTTTGCTCCTCCGCTGTAAGCATATTGTGAAAATCCAAGATTACTGTTCCGAGTTTCATGGAATCCTGATATAAATTCTGTGTTGTGCAGTAAACGTTTCCTTCCTGTACCGCCTTAAATTCTTTTAATAACGGGCTTTTCTTTAAAAATTCTTTCATAGATCGTACACCGCCGTCGATAGTACTGTTGTAGATCAGATAATCGGCATCTTTTGCCCTTGCGTAAAACTCTTCCAGCTGCATGTTTACCGAAGAGGAAGCGCTGTCATCCCCAAGATTGGAAAAAATATACTTTCCGCCTGCGAGATTTATCATCTTTGCCACATAATCTCCGGATTTGCGGACACTTGCCGTTTCGTTGGATGTAATATAGAAAAATGCCACCGTCTTGTCGGTTCTCTCAGCTTTTGTTACCGATTCCAAAGCTGCTTTTTGTTCTGCAAATGCCTGCAAAGCTCTCTCTTCTTTCCCTAAAAGCACCCCGTAAAGCTTGACCCATTCAGTCCTTCCAAGCGGATGCTCTTCGTAGCTGGAGCGGTCCACCAGAACTGGAATCCCTATTTTTTCGAGTTTCTCTTTTACATCCGGGGAGTGAAGGATCATGGTGGATTCTACCGCAAGATCACATCCCACATCTACAATTTTTTCGTAATCCGGCATATTGTATTTTCCGGCATATTCTATAGCCCCGGAAGCCATCGCCTTTTTTGCCTCTTCGATATACCATCCCTCTTCTTTTGTGCCGGACAGCCGGATGGAATCCAGCCCATCCAGCGAGCAGAACATATCCATGACAGCGGATGCCACGAGGTAAATATGGTCGATTGGCTGTTTTAGTATCACGATGTCTTCTGAAAGGTCTTTTGGAATCGGTCGCTTTTTCGGAACAACCAAAAAACGGCTTTCATCGGATATCGTAATCAGTGCATAGCCTCCGTCATAGTAATCCACTGAAAATTCCTTTGCATAGTCGAGTTCCATACTATGATCATATGTCAGAGACGTACTGATCTGTACGTCATCTGGCTGGCCGTTGGCATCCTTTGCCTTTCCGCAAGATACCAATATAAGGGTACTTATCATACAAATGAGGAGAAAAAATCCTGATTTCTTTGTCATTCCATCTGTTCCTTCCTGAAAATAAGGAGACATCAAAGACCAATCCTGTTATTCCAGATGAAAGGTCAGTGTGTACTCGATCTCATGAGGTGTGCCCATGGCAGTCGTGTCTGCGATAACCGTCATTTTCTTATCAAACACACTTACTGGGATCTCGAAAGTGGAGTTTCCCTCCATGTTGACTGGATAATAAATCTCTGTCCCGATTTTCATATAATCGTAATTTGGGCTGCTCCACTCGATTCGAGCATATGCCTTTCTGTTTTTTACAAGCAGGACTGCCGGGGAGGATACGCTTGCTCTGCCGCTTCCTCCTTCCAACGTAACCTCAACCTCATACTCCCCGTCCTCCATATCCACGGAGACCGGTTCACTGTTGGAAGAGGTTCCGTTTTCGTTTTCTTCCTCCACCTTGACCGGGTTGGAGACACTTACTTTATGGTCATACCATTTTCCCTTTTTTCCGATCAGGGCAAGATCGAATTCCTTTTCCAGTTCTGGAACAGGAACATCAAAACCGTATACTTCTTCTGTGTAACCGTCACTGTAGGTTACCGTATCTGTGGTAGGTTCCAGAACTTTAGCTCCCTCCTTTTTTGCATCTTCTGCAAGGCCAGGAAATAAATTCAAAATATTTTTGGAAACAAGGGAAATGTGGATTGTCATCTCCCCATCTTTTACGGTCAATGTTCCTTTTCCGTCATGGGCCTCATTTACATGAAACATTCCGCTGTCAGTGTGAAATTCTGCAGAATATACCCCGTCTTCCAACGCCGCTTTTTTGCTCTGCTGGGAAGTGACAGCTTCCTTTTTATCCGCCGTCTTTTCCGTGTCTTGTCCGCTGCAGCCACTGATCAGTGCACTGGACAAAAGAGAAATGCATATTAATGTAATTATTTTTTTCTTCATAACTGTCTAACCCTCTTATTCATTCATTACTGCTTTTGTATGTGAAACATAAAGTTTCTGTATTTCTGAAATGGATCCAAGTCCGGAAATCTGTACATCTATGGAATCAAATTTTCCTGATGCCTCGAATATACTTTTCCAAGAGTCTTCCTCATCTCCTGCCATATCGTTGCTGGCATGATCTCCAGCCACCACCATCAGAGGACGTAGAACCACTTTTTGATATCCAGCTCCTGCGACCGCATCCATCACTGCTTCACATGCGGTTTCTTCCGGGGCTCCTTCCACTGTACCGATATAGACGTTGTCGTATCCCAGAACATCCATCTGCGTCTGCATCTGACTGTAAGACACTTTTGCTGTATGTGAAGTGCCGTGTCCTAAAAGTACAAATGCAGTTCCATCTTTCTTTGCCGCATTTAAGTCTGTGTATCCGGCATCTTTTACTGCGGCCGCAGTCACTGCTTTTGCCACCGCTTCTTTGGACTCGTTGATGACTGTCGCGTCGGATCCCACTTCCCCTAAGAGCGGCTCCGCAATTTTGACAGTTGCAAACTGATCCTGGTACCCCTCCACTGCCTTTACCAATTCATCGTACTCTGCTCCATGCATGAGATGTGTCGGCTGAATCACAAGTTGCTTTACTTTGTTTGCCACAGCGCGATCCAATGCCTGCTGCATATTGTCGATCTTCTCGTCATCTCTTGACTGGATATGATTGATGATAATTTGGGAGGTAAAAGCTCTTCTCACAGACCAATCCGTGTACGCTGCCTGCAGGGCATCTTCAATTCCTTTGATGTCCTCCGTCCGGCTGTCGTTAAAGGAAGTTCCAAAGCTGACGACAAGAAGTTCCTTCTCCCCTATTCTGTCCTGATTTCGTGGATCGTCTTTGGATGCGTCTCCGGTATCTCTGCCAAAATAATCCGGATCTGCGTTTTCTCCTTCCACAAGTTTCTTTTGTGTGTTTGTCAGTGCATCCCATGCTTCCTTTGCCTCAATACATTGTGCATCGGTCTTGTCTGTTCTCTTTTGCACATAGATCATGTCGATCAGTTCTGCCACTGCATCTGCTGCTTTCTGATCAGAGCTTTTTTTCTCCTCAGATTTCTGCTCCGCTTCTTTTGCTGTATCTGTTCCTGCACATCCGGAAAGGATAGGCAGTCCAAGGAGCGCTGCTGTAAGCAAAGCAGCGATTTGTTTTTTCATGCTGTTTTCCTCCATTCTTTTATGATATGAATAAAATACCGGATATCATCCCATAAAAAAGAGTGCCACAACAAAACAGTCCATTTACAAAATGTAAACGGACTGCAAAATAAAAGCCAAACCAAATAAAAGACAACATCTTTTTGTTCGTTTCGCCTTCTATGTACAACCAATTACTCGTGGTCTGGAATTACATCCCGTACAACGGCAGGCAGGTCTCCTGACTTACAGTTCATCGCGCCCGGCCGTCTTCCCGATTTCTCAGTGACACAATGGCCTGCGCTCCCTAAATACAGTGACGAGTTCGTACAGGATTCGCACCTGTTTCCCTTTTCACCAGATCAAGAAACTTCGGTTTCTTATCTGACACCTGTCGTTTTCTTATTCAATTGATTTTTATTATCACACAATGGTGCGCAAAAATCAATATCTAATTTTCCTTCAATAAGATCAGTCTCTTTGACTCTTTTCCTTTTCGCTGCTCAACGACTCGAAATGTGGAAGCAGTTTTTGGGAATGCCATAAGATGAAATTCTCCCCTGCTCTGACTCCAGTCTATGGATGCAGTTTGATTCTTTAAATACGCATATTTCAACACCTGTCTGCCTTTGCAGAATACAAGAAGCGTTTCGCTGTCGCTGTAATCCATTCGATAATGTTTGATTTTATCGAGCTTGACATTACAGAATTTTTCTGCTTCTTTCCTTGACGTATATGGGCCAACTACTACCATGCTGTCCCATTCGCCATCGATGATCTTCTGAAAATCAATTTTATTCCCGGCCTTCAGCTCTCCGGCAATATTTTCTGCAATCTGCGGGTCTTCTTCAAGCACCGATATTTTTTCAGCATAAATAATAAGTATACCAAGCATCACTAAAATCAGCAGGCCGAATACCCATCTCTTTTTATACATCAAAATACCCCTTTCTGAATTTGTAGTCTATGGATATTGTATCCGATAAATCTTAGAATTCAAAAAGGGGTATTCTTAAGTTTTTGTAAATATATCGATTTTAATCAGGAAAAGAGTTCCCATTTTCCCCTGTCGTTAGCCGACAATACGCCATTTTTTGTCGACAGCATTCAGAAGTTCATGTCCATCTTCTGTTACCAGTACGAGATCTTCGATTCGTACTCCATATTTTCCTTCCAGGTAGATACCCGGTTCGATGGAGAAGATCATGCCCGGTTCTGCAACATTTGTGTTGATCGGGCTGACATCGCCATATTCGTGGTCTTCCTGTCCGATGAAGTGACCAAGACGGATTTTCCAGTATTCGCTGTATCCTTTTTCATCGATATAATCTCTTGCCTGTGCGTCAATATCGCAGAAACGCACGCCTGGTTTGATTACGGATTCTGCTCTCAGAACAGCTTCGCGAACAATGTCGTGAATTTCTGTCTGTTCCGGGTCTGCAGATTTGCAGTAGAATGTTCTTGTCATATCAGAACAGTAACCATTCCAAACACATCCCATATCAATCAGCACACATTCGCCAGCTTTCAATGTTCTTGTATCGCTTGGCATATGATGCTGATCGGCTGCATTCGGCCCGAAACATACAATCGTGTCGAAGCTTAATCCAGTTGCTCCGGCTGCCATATATTCAGCTTCAATAAAATCTGCGATCTGCTTTTCTGTCATTCCTTCTTTTATGTAATCAGCAACTTTTTCCATAACCGCATCGTTGATTTCAGAGGCTTTCTTCATGATCGCGATCTCTTCTTCATTTTTCACTGCGCGGACACCATCTACACAGTCTGAACCCCATACAGTCTTAAGCTGCGGAAGTTTTTCCTGCAACGGGATAAGGAAACGTGCCGGCCATGTCTTATCGATACCAAGTGTCTGAGATGGATCGATCTGATCTGCGATGATAGAAATCTGGTCTTCCATATCAGAGAACCATACTTCTTCAAATCCCGTATCCTTTACAAAATATAAGTAGTTGAGAAGCATCGTGTGCTTTCCGTTTGTTCTGAGGATCAATGCGTATAACCTTTCGCCCGGGTTTACCATGATCCCTGTCAGGAAGCGGATACTCAAAGGATCAGAAACGATCAGCTGCGTAAGTCCTTTTTCCTCCATTTTTTCTAATACTCGTGCAATTCTGTCATTCATTTTAAAATGCTCCTTTCTCGATGACACTGTAATACAGAAGTATTATAGCACAATCAAACAATGTATCCAAGTGCAAATTTCGTGCATTTTCACTATTTTTCTTTCGCGTTCGGGTAAATCTGCTCCATTCGCTGATCGTCAAATCGTTCATCTATGAGCCGTTCCAGTGCATTGGACGGCGGTATTTCTTTTACCCGCATATCATACCGAATCAACGCCAACATAGACACGGTAATATTGGCAATCATAAAGATGACTAACACCCATGTGAAAATGCAGCCTGCTTTAGCCGGAAGTTTTTCAATCCATGCGGAAAAGCGAGGATAAAGGATTTTAATCCAGATTACCGCCGCAAATCCCCAGAAAAAGCAGTAAAGTAAGTTGATTCGTGCACCGAGATTAAAAGGAATCTCACTGTAGTCCCAGAAGATTTTCCCAAAAACAATCTCCGTGAATACGCTGCAAAGATATTCGTATCCTCCGCCCAGAAATGTCCCGACAAAAAAAAGATACCGATCCGGTTTATCCCGGTCTTTATAAAGCAAGGCAGTTGCAGCAGCGATAGCTAATCCCCAAACGATGCTGAATGGTCCCCACACAAGACTGCTGCGGCTCATCCATATGCCGGCGGTCAATCGACAAAAAATTGTCTCTGTGAAATCCCCAAGAACGGCTCCGACGAGAAACAGCCAAAACAGTTTATAAAATCCGCATCCTTCAGCAAATTTTCCTGTCTTTGGCGTAGATGAAGCAACCCTCTTCTCTACAGGATACACGTTTACGATCCTTCGTTCTACTCGCCCGATGATCCTGTGAATCGCAGTGTGAAGGACGACAGCTGCTTTCCGGTGTATACGAACCACTTTCGGAACCGGTCTTCTAATATGGATGATTGCTGTATAAGAAGCCGCCATGTCCAGTGCACAAACAGCTGCCAATGTCCATACGACAATCGTGCCGAAAAGATCCGGGATGACGTGCAAAAGCCGGACTATATTCTCATCGCCGTACCGAACGGTCAGCATGCCGAGAATTCCCCACAGTACTGTGTACTGCAGACAGATATAGCCATCAAAATTCCAGCGCTTGTCGGAGTAGTCCCACCATTTATGCTGATTCATACGTTCAAGAAGTTTTCCTGTCATCCATTCCAGCATTGTGCCGAGAACCGCGCATCCGAGGAAAAGAAAGAACAGATTGCTTTTCAGTTCCTGGAAGGCAACAACCATGACAAGGGCGCCGATTCCGTAGACAAGGCAGAACGGGCCTGTAGAAAATCCCCGGTTTACAAATGTCTTCTTTTTTATGGTGCCTGTCACTGTCTCGATCGTCCATCCAAAAAAGGAATAAACAATGATGAGCCAGACACATTCTGTCAATGTAAATTGCATATATTTATCCTGTGTGTAGATTCAGATTGGACAGTTTAGGAAAAAATCGGCCTAATTTCTTCGATATATTCTTCCAGAGCATCAATCCATGTAGGCATATCATCCTGCCCGAGAGCGCGAGTCAAAAAGTTGTCCAATACAGTGTAAGTTGGCCTTGCCGAAGAAAACTCTGCCTTCATCGTAGGAACCGGAATGATCTTCACGTCTTTGCCGGCCAGCTCCACAATTTCTTTCGCGAATTCACAACGGTTGCAGACGCCGTCACAGGTTACATGGTAAGTTCCGTATCCTTCTGTCTGGATCATTCGAAGCATAAAAGATGCAAGAGCATTGGCACTTGTAGGAGACCCATACTGGTCTACTGCAATATACAGCTCTTTTTTTGTCTCGATCGCCTTCAAAATCTGATTGACAAAATTCCTATCGCTTCCTCTTCCGAATACCCAGTTGCTCCGTATGATAAAATGCCGGTAGGCAAATTCTTTTACATAATTTTCCCCCGCAAGTTTGCTGCGTCCATAGATGGTCATGGGGTCTGTTTCATCGAATTCGTGGTACGGTACCTGGCGAATCCCATTGAATACGTCGTCTGTCGAGAGGAGTACGATTTTGGCGTTTGTCTCATGAGCCGCGATTGCAAGATTCCGCGCACCGACAGCATTGACTTTGTAAGCAAGTTCCGCCTGCGCTTCGCATACACCTACGTCTGTGACTGCCGCACAATCGAAGATTACATCCGGTTTTTCCTCTCTTGCAAAAGCGAGCACCGCGGCAATATCCGTCACGTCCACTTCTTCCCGGTCCGTATTGAGAATTTCTGCATCCAGTCCGCTCTTTTCAGCCATATCATTCAAAGCGCATCCAAGCTGCCCTTTTGCCCCTGCGATCCATATTTTCATTCTCATTTCTGCTACGCCTCCTCTTTTTCCTCTATATATGAACATTCCTTTTTTACGGGAAATTTCCGGCGCAATGCCTCAGCTACTGCTTCCGGCACGTATTTTTTTGTGTCGGATCCATAATAAGCAACTTCTTTTACGAGCGTAGAACTTAAAAATGCGTATTCCAGACTTGTGGTAAAAAACATGGTGTCTATTTCGTCTTCCACGCTGTGATTGATCTGCGCAAGCTGCATCTCATACTCAAAGTCTGTAACTGCCCGGAGTCCTCTGATGATGAGCTTTGCTCCGTTTTGTCTGGCAAATTCCACGGTCAGCCCTTCAAAGGCCATTACTTTTACATTTTGGAATTCTTTTGTTACTTCTTTAAGAAGTGAAAGCCGCTCTTCCATACTGAAGAGCGGAGTCTTATTTTTATTGACAAGCACCCCTATGATCAGTTCGTCTACTACTTTTGCAGCACGTTTGATGATGTCCAGATGCCCGAATGTGACCGGGTCAAAACTTCCCGGATATACTGCTTTTATCATGTGCATTTCCTCATTTTCTAAATTTCACTCCCATAACTATACTACAAAATAGATGACAGGTCAAATTCTTTCAAGAAAGAGCTTGGGAGTCCATTTACATCCATTTTTCTTTCAATCGCATTCAGAAGCCCTTTTGTGCTGTACCCAGGTATATCGATACTCTTTTGATCGGCAGCCACAAAACATGCGAAAAGAGCAATGCAAACAAACACACGAACACCGAATGTGCCGGTTGTCTCCTCTTCCTCATTTGGATAAATGGAAGAGTAAGAAGCCCGGTATCTGGGATGGATGGCCGGCGTCCTCCAAGAATCCAGCTGTGTTCTGTTCTCCCGCAATTTCATGGCATCCAGTGCCTGTCTTTTCTTTTTTGCTCTTTCAAGTTCCATCACAAAACCTCCAAAAAAATGACAAGGTATATCACACTATATACCTTGTCACTGGATTCTATTCCGTTTATTTAATGTCTGTCTGCCATCTCTTCCATGATATCTTCCCATGTAAGGCCACGCTCAACCATCAATACCATGGCATGGTAAAGAAAATCAGATATCTCGTATTTCAGTTCTTCCGGATTCGGATTTTTAGCGGCAATGATAATTTCCGTTGCCTCCTCCCCCACTTTTTTGAGAATCTTGTCCAGTCCTTTGTCGAAAAGATAGTTTGTGTAAGATCCTTCTTTCGGATTTACTTTTCGGTCCGCGATCGTGTCGTACACAGACTCAAAAATCTGGAGCGGGTTCGCCCGGTTGTAATTGGATCCTGCCACAGTCTGAAAGAAACAGGTAGGATTTCCTGTATGGCATGCAGCCCCAATCTGTTCAACCTTGGCAAGGAGCGTATCTTTGTCACAGTCGATGGTTAAGGACTTCACATACTGATAATGTCCCGAAGTTTCTCCTTTTACCCAAAGGCACTGCCTGCTTCTGCTGAAATAAGTCATCCGTCCTGTTTTGATCGTCTGCTGGAAGGCTTGTTCATTCATGTAAGCCATCATCAGCACTTCGGACGTCTTAAAGTTCTGTACAATAACCGGGAGAAGACCGTCAGAATTCAGCTTGAATTCCGAGAAATCCATCGTATTCTCGAAACTGGTCATCTGGATCTCCCGTTTAGTGCATTCTTCTTTAAAAACATGTAGGTCAAGGTCCGTCCTGCTCACAAATTTTCCGGAGATTCCTCTTGCCCCCGGACTTTCCAAAATACGGAATATCTCAGATTCTTCCATAGTGTCCGTCACGATAACATACGGAATTTCAGTAAGCGTCGTCACAGAGGCAAGATCCAGTCTATGCATAAATACGATCTCACTGCTGTATTTTTCAATCAGATTCTGCTGTTTAAAAAGTGTATCAAAGTCATTCAAAGATACTGCAATCTTTTCCTGTCCGAAACGCAGAGCGGCCTCTTCGATGAGCTTTGCTGAATACGGTTTCGAGAAATTGAGGATAACCCGTTTCGCCCCGGTATAGAGAATTTTCTTAATATCCTCCTGTCGTTTCACATTTCCTCCAGCCACGACCGGGATACCGATCAAACGGTTAATCTTCTTCATAATATCAATAGACTCATCGTGTTCTTCATCTGAGTCCGACAGGTCAAAGATCAGGAGTTCATCTGCTCCCTTATCTTTGTACTGTTTGGCAAGGGTAATCACATTGTCTGAGATCACGGTAGGATCATCAAACCATGCCACTGCCTTCCCCTGCTTGATAAAAATGCAGGGAATCAATCTTTTATAACTCATGTGTTTCACAAATCCTTTCATCTATAAACTGCCTTTTGTTGACCAGACGTCCGTCATCCGAGGTTCTGAAGAGACAGCCATCATAAGAGTCTTTCCAAAACTTTTGAACAGTGCTTCTGCCATATGATGGTTGTTTCCTTCATCCACAATTTTCAGATGCAGGTTCATCATGGCGCTGTAGGAAAATGCGTAGAAAAATTCCCGGATCATCTCTGTATCCATGTCTCCGATCTTGTCCACCGTAAAGCAGGCCTGATATTTCAAAAATGGCCGTCCAGAAAGGTCAGCCGCGCACATGGCCAGGGTCTCGTCCATCGGAAGAAGAAAATATCCGAACCTCCGGATACCTTTCTTTTCGCCGAGAGCTTCTAGAAACGCCTGTCCAAGCACAATACCAGTATCTTCAATCGTGTGGTGACTGTCCACATAGAGATCTCCGTTTACTCGGACTGTCAGATCAAACAGCCCATGTTTTGCAAATCCCTCCAGCATATGGTCGAAAAAACCAATTCCGGTAGAAATATCGGATACACCCGTCCCATCGAGATCGATCTTCACATAAATCTCTGTTTCTTTGGTCTTACGCCTTTTTTCAGCTGTTCTTTCCTTCATTGGCATTCCCTCCTCTACCGCTTCTCCTCAAAACGCACTCTGATAGAATTTGCATGGGCGGTAAGCTGTTCCGCCTCGGCAAAATACTCGATGTCTTTGTGGACTTTTTCAAGTGCCTCCCGCGAATAAGAAATAATGCTGGATTTCTTGATGAAATCATCTACGGAAAGCGGAGAGAAAAATTTCGCCGTCCCATTCGTCGGAAGAATGTGGTTGGGGCCGGCAAAGTAATCTCCGAGGGGCTCGCTTGCATATTCTCCAAGAAAAATAGCTCCGGCATTGCGGATTTTTGTCATGATATCAAACGGGTTTTTTGTAAGGATTTCCAGATGTTCTGAGGCGATCTCATTGGCCGTGTCTACAGCTTCATCCATTGTATCGGAGACTAGAATATATCCGTATTGATCCAGTGATTTGCGGATGATATCTGCTCTGGAAAGCGTCTTCAAAAATTGCTCTATTTCCACGGATACCTTTTCGGCAAGCTCCATGCTCGTTGTAACGAGGATAGCGGAAGCCAGCTCGTCGTGTTCAGCCTGAGACAGAAGATCCGCCGCCACATACCTTGGATTGGCTGACTCGTCGGCGATCACAAGGATTTCGGAAGGACCTGCAACGGAATCGATGCTGACATGTCCATAGACAGCCTTTTTTGCCAGAGCAACATAGATATTGCCAGGCCCTACGATCTTATCTGTCTTTGGGATACTCTCGGTTCCGTAAGCCAGTGCTGCAATAGCCTGTGCTCCTCCAACTTTGTAAATGACGTCCACACCGGCTTCCCTGGCTGCCACAAGTGTGTTGGGATTTACTTTTCCTTCTCTGTCCGGGGGAGTGACCATCACGATTTCATCCACTCCGGCGATGCTGGCTGGAATTACGTTCATCAGAACAGAGGAAGGATAGACCGCCTTTCCTCCTGGTACATAGACACCGACCCGATGAAGCGGGGTAATCTTCTGCCCAAGGATCGTTCCGTCCGGATTACTGTCAAACCAGCTGTTTCTCTTTTGCTTTTCATGGTAACTCCGAATGTTTGCAATGGCTTTCCGGATGACATCAACAAGATTTGGGTCTACCTTTTCATACGCTTCCTCGATCTCTTCGTCTGTCACTTTTACAGTTTTTGCAGTCAGATGTGCGTGATCAAACTGCTCTGTATATGCAAAAAGAGCTTTATCTTTTTCTATTCTTACCCGTTCAAGGATCTCTTCTACCTTGCCCTCATATTCCCGATATTGATTTGGGCTTCTCTTTAAGAGATCTTCCAGAAGATTTCTTCTGGATACATCGTTCAGTTTCTGAATTCTCATTGGTTTTCCCTGCCTTTCCAGCATAAATCTTTATACAAGTTTTTTCAGCTCCGTGATCAGCTTACGTATTCTTTCATTTTCCATCCGCATACTTACCGGATTGACGATCATCCTTGCCGAAAGGGGACATACTTCTTCCAGTACATCCAGTCCATTTTCCCGAAGCGTTGTCCCCGTCTCCACGATATCCACAATTACTTCAGCCAGGCCAACAATCGGTGCAAGTTCGATAGAGCCGTTCAGCTTGATGATCTCCACCGTCTGATGTCTGTGGTTGTAAAAGAAATCCTTTGCAATATGCGGATATTTCGTTGCCACACGTATCACTTCGTGGTGCTTCAGAAGCTCCTGTGCGCTCTTAGGTCCGCATACACACATTCTGCACTGGCCAAATTTCAGATCAAGCACTTCGTGGACTTTCCTGTCTTCCTCCAAAATAATATCTTTTCCGGCCACCCCGATATCAGCAGCTCCATATTCTACGTACGTCGGGACATCCGGCCCTTTGGCGAGAAAGAATCGTAGTTTGAGTTCTTCATTGACAAAAATCAGTTTTCTGGAATCCTTGTCATACATTTCTTCGCAGGTAATACCGAGCTGTTCAAGCAATGCCAGTGTCTTCATAGCTAGCCGCCCTTTGCATAGGGCAAACGTCAAATACCTCATTGTGCCTTCTCCTTTTCTGCCTTTTCACTTTCTCCGAATCTCTTCGTTTCCCCTGTCCGCAGATTGATCATTTCGATGGGCTCTGATTCCTGCAGATAGAGAAGGCTGGAAGCGCCGTTTTTCTTTCCATACTGGATATAGACATCCAGAGAATCTTTCGGACGCTTCCGCAAAAGTTCCGTGTTGTTTTTCTTTGACCGGCATTCTTTTGCAAGGCTGATGGCCTTTCGACGCATTGCATCGTCATACACGATGACAGTCGTATCCTCCCCGCAAGAAATTTCCACATGCTGTCTTGCCAATGCATTCATCAGCTCATCAATAATGACGGCAAACCCAATGGACGGAGATTTCTTTCCAAACTTTTCTAAAAGGTGGTTGTACCTTCCTCCTTTTACAATAGCGTCCCCTGTTCCAAACGTATACGCCCGGAAAATCACACCGGTATAGTAACCGTACGCTCCGCACATACTGAAATCAAAGGTAATATATTTCTGCACGGTGTAAGCTTTCAATATCTCGAACGTCTTTTTCAACCGTTTAACCGCTCTTTTTGCCATCTCATTCGGAGCGATTTCATCCGCCTTGTTTAAAATATCGACCCCGCCGACAAGTTCCGGAAGTACTCGAAAAAGCTCCTTTGTCTCCTCCTTTACCCCTGCCTCATCCAGAAGTTCGGAAGCGGCGTAATAGTTTCGGTTCTGGATCAGCTCCCGCAATCTCTCCTCGCATTCTTGGGAAAGAGATGCCTCCCGGAACAAGCTGTGGAGAAACGCGACGTTCCCTACACTGATCTGAAAATTCTCAAGTCCAGACTGACGCAGACAATCTACGACCATCGCGAGCATTTCCGCATCTACGTCTTCGGAATCCAGCCCGATAAACTCAGCTCCCAGCTGTGTGTTCTCCCGAAGTCGTCCCTGATAACTGGAGTGATTGATAAACGTGTTCCCTATATAGCAAAGCCGAAGCGGCATTTCTTCAATCTCAAACAGTGTCGCGGCTGCCCGCGCCACAGAAGGTGTGATATCTGGTCTCAGAGCCAGGATATTTCCCTCCCGATCAAAAAATTTGTATAATTCTTTTACCGGAATCGTGCCGATTTCTTTTCTGAATACATCGAAAAATTCAAATGTCGGTGTCTGGATGTCCTGATATCCATACAGATGCAGGACCTGATGTAGTTTGTCCTGCAGCGCCAATTTTTTTCGGCATTCCGTTCTGTAAATATCTCGAACACCTTCCGGTGTATGTAATATTTTCTGTTTCATCTGTGCCTCACTCTTTCTGCTATTTGATTTTCAGCACTTTAGCGTGCTAGCATATTAAATCAAAGTCTAACGACAATTATAAAAAGATTATGGCCTTTTGTCAAGGTCTTTCTGGATCGCATCCAGATACGGGACGATACAGCCGCATTTCAGCTCCAGGAAAAATTCCGGAGATAATTCTTCAAAACAGATGCTTTTTCTTCCGCCGTGCTGCATTCGGTCCCAGAAATTCTGTATTTCTTCGTAGCGCATGTAGTAAAGAATATTCCGTTCGGTATAGTAGATTAAAAGGAATGCAATCCCACCTTGCCTTTCAAATTGTTTCATAAATTCAATCTGGTGGGAATGCACATTCTGGAGCGGGAAGGTTGCTGCCCTGCACTCTTTCGCATCAAAACAGACAGGGATTCCTTGGACAACACCGATATAGTCTACCGTACTTCGCTGATCAAAGTATGCAAGTGTGATATGTCTGTGCTCTTTGTCGATACGGACCGGTGTGATCGGAGTCGGAATCTTCTGTATCAGTGCGAGCCCTTTGTGAAGGTACTGCTCGTTCGTATGATTGATATAGTCTTCCAGCGCAGAGCCTCGAAGCCCCCGCGAATTCCATGTTGCCATCTTAGCTGCCTCCTTAAAACAGTGCTTTTTCAATCTGCTCAAACAGGCGCGGCGGTTTTGCCTTCACTGTCTTTCCAGACAAGTTGGAAAGCCGGATGCCCTCATTTGGGAATTCCACCCGGTATGCATGAAGCAGCTGCCCGGAAAGTCCGAAGTCTTTCCGGAATTGAGAATTTATCTTTCTGTCCCCGTATTTTGTGTCTCCGACGATGGGATGTCCGACAGATGCAAGATGTGCCCGGATCTGGTGTGTCCTACCGGTAATCAGATGGACTTCCAAAAGAGTATACGACTCTGAAATCTGAACCGGAACATATTCTGTCTCGATAGGAACGCTTCCTTCTGTCTGCATGGATGTGACAGTGACAAGATTTGTTTTTTCATCCTTTTTTAAAAAACCTTTTAAGTACTTAGGTTGGCTGATCTTTCCGACAACGATAGTCCGGTAATATTTTTTCATTGTCCGCTCTTTCAGAAGACGGCTCAGTTCCTGAAGACCCTGCAGACTCTTCCCGGCAAGCACGATGCCGCTCGTGTTGCGGTCCAGCCGATTGCAGACCGAAGGGCGAAAACTTAGGAGAGACTCTTCTGTTACAACTTTTTTGTCCATGAGATACCGGATCAGATGTTCCACAAGAGATACATCCGAAGGATGTGCCTTTTGTGACAGCATTCCGCATGGCTTGTTTACAAAGACAACATCTTCGTCTTCATAGAGAATATCAAGCTTACCGGAAATATTTCCCGTCTCTTTTGCGATGCGTTCGGCCTCTTTTCTGCCTCGGAACTTTTCAATCGTCTCATCGGACAAAAAGAGAAAGATCTCGTCCCCCTCAGAAAGTTTTTCTTGCCCAGTCATTTTTTTCTTGTTTCGGGTAATATTTTTCTTGCGCATCATCTTATAGAGAAAACTTTTCGGCGCTTCGGAAAAATATTTGGAAAGAAACTTATCTGACCTCTGTCCGGCCTCGTTTTTTGAAATCGTGATTTTCTGCATACCGCCTCCCTATATCGCTATGTTCAGTAAAATGTCTTTGATACTCTCTTCTATTCGGTGATTCTCCGGCTTTTCCACTGCCTCGATATTGTTCATCCCTTCCGCTCTCCCGAGGAATGCATTGTAATCAGTAAACAGCTTGACCGTCATTTTGTCGTAATGATTTTCTTTCAATGTTGTTTTGATATATTTTTCTGTGTAGGCAAGATCAACCTTTGTTCTGCTCACATATCCGCACACAAGATGTCCGGAGATGGCAATGACATCGATGGGCATGATCTTTTCTCTGCTTGTGATGACGAGATCATACGCCACCGTGATAAGCGGCGCCTTCTCACGGAGAAGAATCTGCTTTTTTTCGTCTATTGTGTGGTATGGAAGCAAAATAATCAACCCTACCGCTGCCTTTGCAGCCGGCAGACAGCCCAGCACCGCCACGATCGTCAGCACATTATTCCTTGTGTGTGTCGTAAAATATCCAGTCAGAAAGACGGCGATACTTACTGCAAACAGAAAGGTCGTGTAGAATGTCCTCCTCCTCTTTTGGGTACGGATATACCCGGCGTCTCCTTTTTTCACTTTCATATACTGTTATCCCCTTATTACTTCATCCATTTTTCCATTGCATAAAAAATCATGTCGCTTGGAAGCAGTTTTCCTGCAATCCTGGCCCCCTGCATAAGATTTCCGTATACTGACACCGGTTTTTTGGCACGTGCATCCAGAAGAGCCTGTTTTACGACAGGAGAGACCTCTGCCATGGCTGCCTGCTTTGCCTTACTGTTGTTTGTGCCGGATACCTCAAAAAACTCTGTATCCACAGGCCCCGGGCACACGGCGGTTACCGAAATTCCTTTCTTTTTTAACTCTTCATTCAGTCCTCTTGAAAAGCTTGTCACATAGGATTTTGTGGCTGCATATACGCAAAATCCAGGCTGAGGACAGAAGGAGGCTCCACTGGAAATGTTGATGATCCTGCCTCCTTTTCCCATATAGGGAAGTATTGTAAACGTCATCTTTGTCAGAGCCCTGCAGTTGACGTCGATCATTCGAAGCTGCAAGGCCGGATCTTTCCGCGCAATCTCTTCGGCTTCCCCGATCTTTCCAAATCCGGCGGCGTTGACGAGCATACGTACGTCCGGATTCTGATTTTCCAGTCTGTTCTTGACCTGCTTATAGACAAGATCTTTTTCAAGATCCCCCGCGAAAATCCGGACGTAAACTCCTGATTTTTCCATGCATTCTTCCCGGATTTCTTCCAACCTTTTTTCGCGCCTGGCGATGATCCAAAGCTCGTCCAGCGCTTTGTAAAACGACGGCAACTGATTTACAAATTCTCTTCCGATCCCGGAAGAGGCTCCTGTTATCACTGCAATCTTCATGCCTGCTCCCCCTTTAGTGTCTCTTTTTGGCTTTATGCGTATTTCGAATGGTCTTTTTCTTTCTCGGTTTTCGGTTTTTCTCTTCCTGGGCTTTCCTTCTCTTTTCCGCATAGTAACGGTCTTCCCCTGTCTGTCTTGGCCGGATGAGACAATGTTTGCCAAATCCGATCAGATCTTCACGCCCTTCTTTTTTCAGAGCTTCCATGACAAGTTCATAATTCTTTGGATTTCGATACTGGATGAGTGCGCGCTGCATCGCCTTTTCATGCGGAGACTTCGGCACATAAACCGGCTTCATCGTCCGTGGATCCACCCCCGTATAATACATGCAAGTGGATATTGTGGACGGCGTCGGATAAAAATCCTGAACCTGCTCCGGCATATAGCCAAGATCTCTCAAATATTCCGCAAGCGCGATGGCCTCCTTCATGGTAGAACCAGGGTGGGAGGACATCAAATACGGGACAAGGTACTGTTTCATGCCCAACTGCTCGTTGATCTTTTTATATTTGGCTGCAAATTCCCGATAGACCGCGTTTTCTGGTTTGCCCATCATCTGAAGGACCGGATCAGCGATATGCTCCGGGGCAACTTTTAGCTGGCCACTCACATGGTATTTGCAGAGTTCCCGAATAAATGTATCATCCTTGTCCGCCATCACATAATCGAATCGGATACCGGATCGGATAAATACTTTTTTTACTTTTGGAAGTTCTCTGAGTTTCCGAAGAAGTTTCAGGTAATCTTTATGGTCTGCCCTCAGATTCCTGCAAGGTTTTGGGAACAGGCACTGCTTTTCCCTACATGCTCCATAAGTCAGCTGTTTTTCACAGGCTGGGAAACGGAAGTTGGCTGTCGGTCCCCCCACGTCGTGGATATAACCCTTGAAATCCGGCTCTTCGGTCAAAGCTTTTGCCTCCTCCAGCAAAGATTCATGGCTTCGCACCTGAATGATCCGTCCCTGGTGGAAAGTAAGTGCGCAGAAGCTGCACCCACCAAAACATCCCCGGTTGCTGATAAGGCTGAATTTTACTTCTGAGATAGCCGGAATCCCTCCGTCTTTCTCGTACATCGGATGGTAAGTACGCATATAAGGAAGCGCGTAGACGTCATCCATCTCCTGTGTGGTAAGCGGCTTTGCAGCAGGATTTTGAAGAATATAGATTCCGTTTTCATACGGCTCAAGGAGTCTCTGTCCTGAAAACGGATCTGTGTTACAGTACTGCGTGTAAAAGCTTTCTGCATATTTGCGCTTTTCCCGCTTCATTTCTTCAAAGGACGGCAATTCCAACGCGTCGTAGGCGATATTTTTATCCCGGATTTTACATACCGTTCCATCGATATAAGTAATGTCCGCCACATCAAGTCCGGCATCCAGGGCCTCCGCTATCTCCACGATGGACCGTTCTCCCATCCCATAGGAGATCAAATCCGCCCCTGAGTCAAGTAGGATGGATCGCTTCAGTTTGTCTGACCAATAGTCGTAATGAGCAAGTCTCCTGAGACTTGCCTCAATGCCTCCCAAAATGATCGGTGTATTTTTGTATGTCTGGCGGATCAGATTTCCATAGACAATGCAGGCGTAATCCGGACGTTTGCCCATGATGCCTCCAGGCGTGTATGCATCCGTCTTCCGCCTCTTTTTCGACACACTGTAATGGTTTACCATGGAATCCATATTGCCCGCGGAGACAAGAAATCCCAGCCGCGGTTCTCCGAACACTGCAATGCTGTCCTTGTCTTTCCAGTCCGGCTGGGGGATGATCCCTACGCGAAATCCTCTTGATTCCAGAACCCTTGTGATGATCGCATGTCCAAAAGAGGGATGATCCACATAAGCATCTCCGCTCACATAGACAAAATCCACCTGATCCCATCCTCTCTGTCTCATTTCTTCTCTGCTGACAGGTAAAAATCTATTCTCCATTCTTTTGCTCTCCATCTATTCCTGCCATGACATCCCGAAAATCCCGGATGTAATAGTCGGCAAGTTCTTTCTTTTGCTGATCCTGTTTTTCAGAAAACTTATCATATATGGCACAGACTCGCATTCCCGCCCGCTTACCGGCCAGGATTCCCATAGGGACATCCTCAAAAACAAGACAATTTTCCGGAGAAACTCCAATGTCCTCCGATACTTTCAGGTAAACATCCGGGCTCGGTTTCCCTTTCCCGACTTCACAGGAAGTCCTTACAGACTGGAAATACTGCTGAATATTGCGCTCCTTCAGAACCATATCCACGAGACTTCTCCCGTTGCTTGTGGCGATGCCAAAGACGATTCCTTTTTCTTTTCCATACTTCAGCAATTCTTTAGCCCCTGGTTTTAAAAATACATCGTTTTTATACCTTTCATATGCAAGCTGTGTCCATTCTTTCATGATAGCTTCCACGTCCATGGACATGTGGAGCACATCTATAAAATACTGTGCTGTCTCCCTGTATGCCTTGCCTTCTATAGCTGTGTGAAAATCATCCGGCAGAACAAGATCATATTTCTTTACATAGTAATCATCGATATCAGGCCAGATCCACATGGAATCCATCAATGTCCCATCCATGTCGAAGATCATGGCTTTCACATTGTCAAGCATTTTCTTTGGCATGTTCTCCTCCTGTTTCGTTTATCAGCATCTTCACTTCTTCTGGTGTAAGCTCACGGCTTTCTCCCTTTAAAAGTTTGGTATCCAGGACAAGACTTCCCATTCGTATACGCTTTAAGTACAGAACCTCTTTCCCAACCGCCTCAAACATTCGCTTGATCTGGTGAAATCTTCCCTCTCGAATTACTATGGAGACATACGATTCTGTTTTTGTCGGATCAGTGTACAGGATTTCCAGATTGGCTGGCAGCGTCGGTTTCTCATCTCCAATATCAAGTCCGGTCCGAAACTCTCTGATGTCCTCCTCTGTGACGATCCCTGAAATCCGGGCTTCATAGGTCTTGTCCACATGCTTTTTTGGGGAAAGCAGCCGGTGGGCAAGCTGCCCATCGTTTGTCAGGAGCAAAAGTCCTTCCGTATCCTTATCGAGTCTTCCGACTGGAAAAATATCCGGTCTTTTTTTGTCCGGAATCAGATCCAGAACCGTTTTATCTTTCCGATCTTCCGTGGCAGAAATGACTCCTGCCGGTTTGTGCAGCATATAGTAGACGAATGCTTCGTATCGGTATTCTTTCCCCGAGAACATAACCACATCCTCCTGTTCCTGGATCTTCGTCTCAGGTTTACGGACAACAATGCCATTGACCAAAACCAATCCTTTACTGATCTGCTTTTTTACTTCGGAACGGCTCCCTGCTCCCATTTCCACAAGAAATTTATCTAATCGCATCATTATGACTGCCATCTCCATCCTGGAAGATATTTATTTTTCATCGTTCCTCCCGCAAGTTTTCCAAATCCCAGAGGATAGCCGTCGACACAGACAAGATACCATCCTTTTTCTTTTGACCCAACAAGATCATCCACGAGAAGCGTCTCTCCTTTCAGATATTTGATGACCCGGTCATCTGAGAGAGGTAGATCGATCGTCTGGGAGTACTCTTCTTTTTTCAGATTCATTGCAAGAGCCTGGCTTGGTTCAAATCTTCCTTTTTTAAGCTCGCCTAGCAGAAGTCCGCTCCGAAGGAAACGAACTTTTGAAAGTGCAGGCAAATCTTGCGGCATATAATACACTCTCTCCCCACGGATATCAAATCTTCCAGGATCAAACGTTCTTTTGATTCCTTTCAGAAACATCTCCAGATCATCCGGGAGAGGCTTTTTAGCCTTGCTTGTTTCGGAATGGAGCCCATTATCGGCACCTTCCGTTTCTTTGGCTTCCCCTTTTTTTAAAAGCGCCAGATAATGGCCTTCGCCCTTCATATGGTGCGGAAAGATCCGAACCGTTTTCCGAAAATCTGCCTGTCCTCCTGGGGCACAGTCCGAACGCCCGTGTGAGAATCCCTCATATGGCCGGATCTCACAGATTTCAAACTCCGGATATTTTTCCATGAGATACGCGATCGTCCCTTCGTTTTCCAGTGCATCGAAAGTACAGGTAGAATAAAGGAGCATCCCTCCAGGTCGAAGCATCTCCGCTGCCTGGGTCACGATACTTCTCTGAAGTCTGGAAAAAAATTCCGGTCCGTGCTCCTCCCATGCTTTCATCATCTTTGGATCCTTTCGGAACATCCCTTCTCCGGAACACGGAGCATCAATAAGGATCTTATCAAAATATTCCCGAAAATACCCGGTCAGTTTTCCCGGTTCCTCACTCAGTACAAGCATATTTCCGATACCGAAAAGTTCCAGATTCTTTAGAAGGCCTTTTGACCTGGAATTGCTGATGTCATTTGCCACCAAAACCCCGCTTCCCTGCAGTTTCGCACCCAGTTCTGTCGCCTTCCCTCCAGGGGCTGCACATACATCAAGAACTCTGTCCCCCGGTTCCACCGGAAGCCGGTCGGCAGGCGTCATGGCGCTTGGTTCCTGCAGATAATATAGCCCCGCAAAATAATACGGATGCTTTGCCGGGGATTCTTTTTCCCCATCATAGTAAAATCCATTCTTGATCCACGGGATCGGGGTAATGGAAAACGGACAAATTTTCTGAAATTCCTCCACGCTGATCTTAGATGTGTTAACGCGGAGTCCATAATATCTTGGTTCATCATAGCAGGCTGCATATGCGTCGAATTCCTCGCCCAAAAGAGCCCGCATCTTCTCTTCAAATGCTTTTGGTAAATTCATAACTTCTCCTTTCGCATACAGAATCAGTATATCATATCTTCGCTGATTTCTCTAGGAATAGACACATTTTAATTTCGAATTTTCTATGTATCTCAGAATCCAGTATGGATTGATACTAATCTCTCTGTTCCCTTCCAAAAGATAAATCCCAAGATGAAGATGAACCGGAAACTTTCCTGTCGTCCCTTCTTCCCCATATCCGCTGTCTCCCATGTATCCGATGATATCCCCGGCCTTCACGGTATCCCCTTCCCTGGCGTCAGCATACGAATCCAGATGTGCATAGTAAAAATATCCCCCATGTGGAGATGTAATGCCTATCCGCCAGCCTCCTTTCGGCAGCCACCCGCGGCTCGTGACGACACCATCTGTCATGCTTACGATGGGATAAAGCCCTCTTTCGTTTTTTGAAGCCATGAGATCAGTCCCTTCATGCCCCCTCGTTCCGCCGTAAGTCCGTTCGCTCATCCAAGAATCCCCATAATTTACCGCAAGATCCGGATCATTTTCAGAAATCATGACAGGAAAATATTTTACATCATTCCAGATACTTTCACAGGCAGCTTTATAATCTGAGTAGCACGGATTTTTCTTCCATTCTCTTTCCGCCTTCTGAAAGTCTTTTGCCTTAAAAGGCGGCCGCATCTGTCTGACTTGGAGAAGATCCTCCGCAAGAAATATCCCGACATCTCTTCCAGGCTCCTCTGATCGCCTCAGATAGCGGACAAAGTCGTCTGTCAGCTCATGAGCACGAAATTCTTTCCTTTCCATCGTATGTTTGCCCATGGAAAAGTAGGCTGCATCACTTTTTAGCTTTGGTATTGCAGCCGCATCCAAGATAAGGAGGAGGACAAACAGAATGATTCTTTTCTCTTTTCTGATAGGAAATCTTCCCTTCCTTCTTTTCCCTATATTCATATACGTGAACTCATTTTTGTAGAACCGGCAGCCAAATACTGTACATGGAAAAAGGGAACTCCTCATCTGGAAGTTCCCTTTTGATATGTATCTGTATTATTTCAATTTTGCCAGCACAGCTTTTAACAATTCCCATGTCCGCTGGGTAGATGCGATATCCAGACGTTCGTTTACAGAATGGATATCATAGTTGAATGGTCCAAAGGAAACGCAGTCCAGTGTTGGTTTCTTTCCGGAGAGAAGACCACATTCCAAACCTGCGTGTACTGTCGTGACGATCGGATCTTCGCCAGTCAATTCTTTATATGTCTCAACCATAAGAGGACGGATCTTGGAGTCTTTCTGATACATCCATGCCGGATATTCTCCATCTTCAGACTGTTCCGCATGCAGCGCTTTCGCCCACGCACGGAAAATATATTTCATCTCTGTCATTTTTGAATTGGAACTGCTTCTTACATAGAATACCATGGATACTTTTTCAGCGCTTGTGCGCACAATTCCAAGATTGAGAGAAGTCTCTACAAGACCAGGAAGATCTCTGCTCAGTCCCTGCACTCCATATGGCGAGCAGAAGAGTCCGAATATGATCCTGTCTGTGGATTCTCTTGTACATACTGCGGCAAATCCTTCTTTTACTGTGCAAGTCACTTCCAGATCCGGTTCGTCTGAAGAAAATTCGGAGCGGAAAATTGCCTCCATCTCTTTTACAAGAGCAGCCGCTTTTTCTCCGTCAGGAGTAATGATCTGCGCCTGTGCTGAGGAAGCGATGACATTGTCTTTGGATCCGCCTTCTGCTGTCACGAGATAAATCTCAGAATCCTGATTCAGACTGTTTAAAATACGTGCAATGAGCTTATTTGCATTTCCTCTCTGTTCGTGGATCTGTGAGCCAGAGTGTCCGCCTCTCAGTCCACGCACTTTGATATCTACAAGATATCCGCTTTTGATTTCCCTCTCTACTGGCATATCGAGCGTCTCAAGGATACCACCTGCACAGCCTGCGAGAATTGTTCCCTCTACATCGGAATCAATGTTAAAGAGGATATTTCCCTTGATGCAGGACATGTCGATGTAATTGGCTCCGCCCATACCGACTTCCTCATCCACAGTAAAGATGGCTTCCAGCGGCGGATGCGGAATATCATCGCTGTCCAGAAGAGCCAGCGCGTATGCCATGGCGATACCGTCGTCTCCGCCCAGTGTCGTGTTCTTTGCTTTAATAAATCCATCTTCTATGTAAAGCTCCAGGGGATCATTCTCAAAATCGTGATCTGAATCCTCTGTCTTTTCGCATACCATATCCATATGTCCCTGGATAATGACTGGATCAGAATTCTCATATCCCGGAGTACCAGGTTTTTTGATGATGATATTTCCCATTCCGTCCTGAATACATTCCAGATTTCTCGCCTGCGCGAATTCTACACACCAATTACTGATCTTTTCGTTGTAGAAGGTTCCTCTCGGAACAGAAGATAATTCTTCGAAATACTGAAATACTTTTTTTGGTTCTAAATGATCCAATACTGCCATTTGTTTCTGTCTCCTTTTCCTAAAAAATGGTTCTTAAAACCTCTGGAGATATTATATCACAGCACTTCTAAAACTGCCAGCAGTTCCATAATATTTATTGAATATTTTTACTAATGGTGCGTATGCTGAAACGTTATTTTTTTGTCATTATTACTATTTTTCTTTTTATTTTTATGCTGCTTTTTCCACAGCCTGTGTTCAATGGTGCAAAAAAAGGACTGCTGCTTTGGTTTCAGACTGTCCTTCCTTCTCTTCTTCCGTTTCTCATCATTGTAAACCTGCTTTTGCAAACCAATGTCATCCGCCACATTTCACGTTTTCTTTATCCGATATTTGGTCCTGCTCTCGGAATCGGAAGAAATGGATGTTTTGCTGTCCTGGCCGGATTTATCTGCGGATATCCGATGGGCGCGAAAGTGACGGCAGATCTTGTGGAACTTGGCAAGATTACCAAACGCGAGGGCGCATATCTGCTATCATTCTGCAACAATACAAGCCCAGGGTTCGTAGCAGGTTTTGTTGTCTGTCAGACGCTTGGAAGGCCAGACCTTGTTCTCCCGTCCCTTTGCATCCTGGTTTTGGTGCCGCTTTTTTTGAGTGTACCCTTCCGCCTCTTCTATCAGCCGTGGAAAGCAAGGAAAGTGGCTTCCAAGGCCGAATCCTCATCCGCAGCATTCCGGCTTGAGATTATAGACGAAGCAATCATGGATGGATTTGAGACGATCACAAAGATCGGAGGCTATATTATTTTATTTTCCGTATTTCTTTCCCTTGCTTTCCTTCTTCCGATCCAGCATCCACTCTGGACAGATGGATTTCTCCCGCTTCTGGAGATCACAAACGGAATGGTCATGGCAGCGGACAGCTCTCTGCCATTTGCGTGCCGTTATGCTTTTCTCATGGGGCTATGTGCATTTGGAGGATTCTGTGCAGCTGCACAGACAAACTGCATGATCGCAAAAAGCGGTCTTCCACTCTTTCCATACATAATAGAAAAACTGGCCGCCGCTTTGGCTGCCAGTCTTGCTGCATATTGCTATTTTACAATTTTTTGTATGTAATTTTACTGAACAGATCCGAACTCTGCTTCAAGTCCCTGTTCGGATTTCCCCGGAATTTCAAGCTCTGAGCGGTCGTTTCTTACCACGTCATAAGCTTCCTGAAGTGTATTGACCAGGCTGTCGTATTTTGTTGTGTAATCTTCAAGTGTGCGTCCGATGATATTTTCTGCCTTCGCCATCAGATCATCTGCATACTGAAGAGCGCCGATACGGATATCGTTGGCGTCGCTTGCTGCGTTGTCCATAATCTGCTGCGCCTGCTCTGTGGCAGCCATCACAATTTCATTTGCCTGAGAATAAGCCTGCTGCATGATCTCATGCTCACTTACCATCTCGTTTGTGTGTGCCTGCGCTTCTTTGATCAAGTTGTCCGCTTTTGCCTGAGCGTCTGCAATAATCGCATCTTTATTTTCAATGATCTTCTGATACCGCTTGATTTCATCCGGAGTCTTCATGCGGAGTTCCCTCAGGAGTTCATCGATCTGATCTTTGTTTACAATAATCTTTGTGGTAGATAATGGTTGAAACTTACAATTGTCTATATATTCCTCAATCTCATCAATAATCTGCTCAATACGGCTGCTCATAACTACACTCTCCTTTTGCTTCGACAAGTTCTGTCAATTTCTCTGTTATTTTATCACGTTCCACCAAAGAACTCAATGTCTTTCGAGAAAAATATGCTTATTTGTCTTATATTTTTTCTCTTTGATAACACGGTATCCCATTTTCTCTGCATCTGCAAACTCTGTCTCAAGTGCCGCTTCTATAATGATGACGGTCTCTTCATTTAAGAGAGATGTTCCTTTCAATGCTTCCAGCGCGTCAAATTCTGCGCCGGTGCGATAAGGCGGATCCATGAAGATATAATCAAACGTCTCTTCCCCGTCCAGTCTTGCTATGGCGCTTAAGACGTCTGTCTGCATAACGACCGCTCCGTCTTCCAGCTTCGTTTTTTTTAAATTTTCCCGAATACACGCTGCTGCCCTTGGATTTTGTTCCACAAAGTATGCTTTCTTTGCACCTCGGCTTAAAGCCTCGATACCAATTGCCCCACTTCCGCTGAAAAAATCCAGGAAACGGCAGTCCAGAAGATAGGGCGTGATCATATTGAACAGCGTCTCTTTGATCCGGTCCGTCGTCGGTCTTGTATCCATCCCGTCTATCGTCTTCAACTGAATTCTTCTTGCACTCCCTGCTATTACACGCATGTTTTTTCCCTTTCCTTTCTGATATCGGTTCTTTTTTATTATACCGTTCTTCCTCTTTTTTTGTCAAACTGCCCGCTTCTTCCTCTTTTGATTTTCTTTCTTGAGAATGTCCCTTTCATATGGTAAACTTGTCTGGAAAAGGAGTTGATAGATCATGAAATATTTTATCGCATCAGACATACACGGATCCGCATATTACTGCAGACAAATGTTGGAGGCATTTGAAAGGGAAAAAGCCGACAGACTGCTTCTTCTCGGAGATATTTTATATCACGGGCCGAGAAACGATCTCCCGAAGGACTATGCCCCGAAAGAAGTCATAGCTATGCTCAACCCGTACGCTGACCGGATATTCTGTGTACGCGGCAATTGTGACACAGAAGTGGATCAGATGGTATTGGAATTTCCAGTTCTTTCTGAATACTGCCTTCTCTGCGAGAAGGGGCATCTGATCTTTGCCACACACGGTCATCATTTTAATCTGGATGAACGCCCAAAACTGACAAAAGGAAGTGTTCTCCTTCACGGACACACACATATTCCAGCATGCACACAGACCGAAACATTCACTTATCTGAATCCAGGATCTGTTTCCATCCCAAAAGAAGGAAGCTGTCATAGTTATATGACGCTGGAAGACGGTGTCTTTACATGGAAAGATCTGAATGGGGGTTCATACCAGACCTTTTCTCTTTAACAGACAAATACTGCTGTTGCTATTTTGCACAAGACCGGCAAGCTCCTCCAATACGGAACAGCTTGCCGGTTTTATTAACCTTCTCTTTTTTGTATATCCGGACAAACATTGTCCTGCGTATAGACAATCTGCATTTTCTGCCCTGCAAACGCAATTCCTGCCTCATCCATAGAAAGCTTGGCATTTTCCAGAATCCGCGCACGCGCCGGCCAGTACTCATCTGATTTTGTCCACGCACGGGCACAGAGCCTCACGTAACTTTCAGCCAGATCATCTACAAAGACATCAAGTTCCATATCTTTTACGACACCCGGATCATTGCGAAGCACCTCCCGGACAATTTGTTCCGTCTTTTTCAGATCCGCCTCATATCCAATCCTCACATAAAAATCCAGACGCCTCAGATCCTTCTCTGTAACATTGGTCATACTGTTATTGGCAAGAGTACCATTTGGAATCACGATCGTTTTATTGTCCACTGTGGAAAGTTTCGTATAGAAAATTTGAATTTCTTTTACCGTCCCTTCCTGATTGTTGGAATGCTCGATGATGTAATCCCCTACAACGAATGGCCGGAGCAAAAGAATTAGCACGCCCCCTGCAAAATTGGAAAGCGCTCCCTGCAAAGCCAAGCCGATGGCAACACCTCCGGAAGCAAGAAGAGCTGCGATGGATGATGTATCCACTCCAAACTTCGCAATGATGGACAAGATAAGAAGCACGTAAAGTCCTGCCTTTAAACAGGAATCTACAAACTGTTCCACTCCTTTGTCTGCATTCGAACGCTCGATGGAAGCACGCACAAGCTTCCTTACCCAGTTGATGACAACCCGTCCGACAAAAAAGACAACAAGGGCAAGAACAACCTGAAAAGCAAAGTCGACCATCTTCGGAAGGTTTTCATCCAGAAATTGCACCGCCATGCCAGTCTGCTCGGTAACTTCTTTTTGAATATCTTCCGCCATAGTTTCTGTCAGCAATGTATACATACTATTCCTCCTTACTTTTTCTCTGAAGATGACTTTTTCAGCTCCAGGAACGCTGCCAGATTTCCTCTCTTCCCGTGTGAAGCTCTGTGTGAAAAGAGCATATCCGGATTGCAGTTTGTACAGAGATTTGTCACTTTTATATGTTCCGGCAAAATTCCCGCCTCCAAAAAAACTTCCTCGTTTGCTTTCCAGAGGTCAAGCTGATATTTCCCGTTTGGTTTTTCATAAAAGAGTTGTTCCCAAAGGGAGTGGTCGAATTGCTTCTGGAATTCCTCGATGACATCTTTACTCACTTCATAGCAGTCCTGACAGATAGATGGGCCGATGCAGGCCAGTACATCTTCTGGTCTGCTTTGGTAAGCTTCTGTCATTCTTTCCACAGTACGTTTTCCGATCTTCCCTACCGTTCCCCTCCATCCGGAATGGGTAAGGCCGATGGCTCTGTTTACTGGATCCACAAAAAAGAGTGGAACACAGTCCGCATAAAAAGTAACGAGACAGATCCCCGGGACATTCGTGATCAATCCATCCACATCATCGTAGTCCACAGGGCACATGATCCCTTTCCCGCGATCTGCTTCCGTTATCTCTCGGATATTGACCGTATGTGTCTGCCTGGAGAAAACCATATCCTCCGGACAGACATCGATCGCTTCTCCAATTCTCCGGAAATTTTCCATGACAGCATTTTTATCGTCTCCTCTCGAAAAGCTCAGATTCATCGTACTGAAAATCCCTTCGCTTACTCCACCTAATCGTGTGGAAAATCCATGGCGGACGATACCAGTCTCTTCCAACATCGAGTTTGAAAGATACGGAACCCCATTTTTACCAATCTGAAGTTCCCAGACTTTGCTTTCATCTTTATAGTTCCACGTATCTGTCATACACGCCTCCTCTTCCCGTATCACAATACATATTGTGTCCCTTAATCTATGTATTCAAAAGCATGCTCATAGTGTCGGATCTCCATATCCGAGATGGCGATCACATCAAACCGGACCTGCTGTTCCACATCCGGATGCCGTGTCAGATAAAACAGCGCGCAGCGGGAAATGGTTCGCTGTTTTCTTCGGTCTACCGCCTCCTCCGGACTTCCCTTTCCATTCCCGGAGCGGTATTTCACTTCCACAAACACGATTTGGTCCTGTATACTTGCGATCAGATCAATCTCCCCGCTCCTGCAGCGGAAATTTCGTTCCAGAATCACATAACCTTTTTCTTCCAGATATTCGGCTGCCAACTCCTCATATCTGGTGCCGGTTCTCCTTCTGCTTTCCATGATTTTGTTTCCTTCCTACCGGATAAAATGTCCGATAAAACTACGGCGATGGATAGGAGTCGGCCCGTATTGCTTCAACGCTTCAATATGCTCCCGTGAACCGTACCCTTTATTAGAGGCAAATCCATATTGCGGGAGCAACGAGTCATATTCTTTCATAAGCCTGTCACGTGTGACTTTTGCGATGATACTGGCCGCTGCGATGGAAATACTTTTTTCATCTCCTTTTATAATAGGGACCTGAGGAATGTCTATCTCGGGGATCGTCACGGCATCATTAAGCAAAAGATCCGGATGTACTTTGAGATTTGCCACCGCATCTTGCATCGCTTCGTAAGTGGCATTGAGAATATTGATCTCATCGATGCGCTGAGGACTTCTCATACCAATTCCAACTGCTGTAGCCGTATCCATAATGATGTCATACAATTCATCCCTCTTCTTTTCAGAAAGCTTCTTGGAGTCATTGATATAGAGAATCCTGGCATCTTTCGGCAAAATTACTGCCGCTGCCACCACCGGCCCCGCAAGCGGTCCTCTTCCTACTTCATCGATGCCGCAAATATGAGTAAAAGACTGGTGTTTCTTTTCATAAACACACATCTTTTCCACCCGGGATCGCTCTCTTTCTTCTTTTTCTTCTTTTCTCCGATATGTTTCGAGAAGCTTTTTGACACCGGCGCGTTCGTCATTTTCATATTGTCCGAAGAGTATATGCCATTTATCCCAAGGTGTCTGTTCAAATTCCTCTTTGATCTCTTTTATGCTTTTACTCATGTACTACAAACCCCATTTCATCAAAAGGATAAATCCGGACCCATGCTCTGCCAAGCAGATCTTCCCTCTTCAGTATCCCTACACTCGGATCTCGGCTGTCAGAGCTGTGGTTCCGGTTATCGCCAAGGACAAAATATTCGTCGTCGCCTAGCTTGATAGGTTCTTCCGCAATACCGGCGCTCTCCATGGGCTCCGCGCCGTAACGTTCATCCAGTTTCTCCCCATCAATATATACAGCCCCGTCCTTAACCTGGACCATCTCTCCGGGAAGTCCAATGATCCGTTTGATATAGTAAGTGTTTTCTTCATACTGATATGGAAAAACGATGATCTCAAACCGCTTTGGGTCGCGGAAGCGGTAGGATAACTTGTCCACAATAAGGTTGTTTCCGTCCTGAAGCGTGGGCTCCATAGACTGTCCTTCCACTACCGTGCGCACACCCACAAATGTGACGACAAACCAGGAAAGAATCAGGACCACTGCAATAAACACAATCCAGTCAAGAATTTCCCTTCCGATACTCTTCTTTTGCTCCTTCTCTTCTTTCTTCATCTTGCATCTCTCCCCTTATTTCATTTCTTCCGGAAACTCCAGCGTCAGTCGTCCGAGTTTTCCGTTTCGGAAATCGTCGATAAACAACGCCGCTGCCTTTTCATAATCCAGTTCTCCCCCTTTTGTGACCGCATGGCGCATCTGTGCAATATTGGCCAGCGTCTTGTACGGATCTTCCATCTCCTCAGCTTTGTACTTTTCAAAGATCGTACCTGGATAATGCTTTTCCATAAATGCGATCATCTCTGCGGCAAGTTCTTCCATATTGAGGATTTCATCTTTAATAGATCCGATGAATGCAAGCTTTTTCCCCACTGTCTGATCCTCAAACTTTGGCCAGAGAATTCCCGGAGTGTCCAAAAGTTCTACGTTTTTATTGAGACGGATCCATTGTTTTCCTTTTGTCACGCCAGGCTTATTCCCTGTCTTTGCGCAGGCTTTCCCAGCCAGCGCATTGATAAAGGTAGATTTCCCTACATTAGGGATCCCAACCACCATGGCTCTTACCGGTCGGTTCAGTATTCCCCTTTTTCTGTCTCTCTCGATTTTCTCTTTACAAGCTTCCCGGATCACGCCCTGAATCGACTTGATACCGCCTCCCTGCCTGGAATTGACCTTTAAGACAGAAAATCCTTTCTGTCGAAAGTACGCTTCCCATGCATCGTTGCACGCTTCCACGGCCAGATCCGATTTGTTCAGAAGAATCAGGCGCGCCTTTCCTTTTCCAAGCTCATCTATATCCGGATTCCGGCTGCTTGCCGGGACCCGCGCATCCACAAGCTCAATGATAAGGTCAATGAGCTTTATATTTTCCTGCATCATTCGTTTTGCTTTGGTCATGTGACCAGGGTACCATTGAAAATGCATAGACTTCTCCTCCATTAAATAAACCCAAAATTGTCTCCAGGCGAAAGGATGAACCATGCTTCCCCAAGAATATCCTCTCGCTTGACATTGCCGATATCCGCTACCCGGCTGTCTTCACTGTTCAGACGATTATCACCCAGGACGAAATATTCATCTCCGTCCAGCGTCATCTCTTCCTTTGCGGTACCGGCATCTTTAATCTCTGATGTCTTATATTCTTCCTCCAGCTTTTCGCCGTCTATGTAAATTTCTCCATCCCGGATCTGAACGGTCTCTCCAGGAAGCCCGATGATCCGTTTGATATATGAATGAGAATTCTCATTCCCGTTTGGCTTGAACGCGATGATATCGCCGCGTTTCGGTTTACTTGCATCGTAGATCATCCGGTTTACCAGGACAATATCCCCATTTTTGATAACCGGACGCATAGAATCGCCGATATTATTGACCTGCTGTCCGAAATAGACAACGAAAACCAGCGCCAGCAGGCATACAAGAATGATCCGAAATCCCCAGTACGCTGTTGCCTTGATCAAATCGTAATTAATATGCTTTTTTTCTTTTCCAAACTGTAATCTCTTCATCATCTGCAATACCTTCCATGTGCCAAAATCCTTTGCACGCATCCACATACCTGTAAAAGAAACAAAAAGGGCAATATACTATATTCAGTATTTTGCCCCTTCCCATGTCCTATTTAACTAATTCTTTTACTTTTGCCTTCTTACCAACGCGGCTTCTTAAGTAGTTGAGTTTTGCTCTTCTTGCTTTACCTCTTCTTACTACTTCTACCTTTTCCACGTTTGGAGAATGCAGCGGCCATGTTTTTTCTACGCCAACGCCGTTAGAAAACTTTCTTACTGTGAAAGTTTCTCTTGTGCTTCCGCCCTGTTTCTTTAATACAGTTCCTTCAAACACCTGAATTCTTTCACGGTTTCCTTCTTTAATTTTTCCGTAAACTTTTACCGTATCTCCTACGTTAAATACCGGTGCGTTTTCTTTGAGCTGTTCAGCTTCAATCTTTCTGATAATTTCGTTCATTGTGTGACCTCCTTAGATTTATTTGACGTTCTTAATACTCATACTGTATCAGAGGACCATCTCGTTTCTTCCCACAACAGTACCAAGTGTATCATACTCTATTTAAGATTGCAAGTTGTTTTTAATATATTCGTCCAGAAATTTCCGCTCTTTTTCTGTAAGGACCGCCTCTTTCAGAAGATCCGGCCTCTTCTGCGCAGTGCGGATGATAGACTGCTCTCTCCGCCACTTTTCAATGTTTGCGTGATGGCCGGAAAGAAGGATCGGCGGCACCTGTTTTCCGTGCCATGTCTCAGGTCTGGAATACTGCGGATACTCCAGCAGATTATCCTGAAAACTTTCAAATTCAGCAGACACATCATTGTGCAGCACACCTGGGACGAGGCGTGAGATCGCATCCACCATGACCATGGCCGGAAGTTCTCCTCCCGTGAGGACGTAATCTCCGATGGAGACATAGTCTGTCACAATCTCTTCAAGCACCCTCTCGTCCACGCCTTCATAGTGACCGCAGAGCAGAACCAGTTCTTCTTCGCCTGCAAGCTCTTCCGCCATCTTCTGGGAAAATGTCTCTCCCTGCGGGGAAAGGTACACAACTCTGGGCCGCTTTGCCTGCGGGTCATCCAGTGAAATTCCCGCCTTTTCACAGACAGCCTTGTAACATTGATAAATAGGCTCCGCCTGCATCAACATCCCTGCTCCGCCCCCGTACGGATAATCGTCCACGCTTTGATGCTTGTTGAACGCATAATCTCGGATGTTTACCGCCTCGATAGAAAGCAACCCACGATCTTTTGCTCTCCCGATGATGCTTGTGTTCAGTCCCTGTTCCACCATGTCCGGAAACAGAGTTAAAATGTGAAAATTCATCTTTTCTCTCCTGTCTCTTCTTATACAAGCCCATTCATCAGATGGATCTTAATCCTGTTTTCTGCTACATCTACATCAAGGATGCACTCTTTGATAGCCGGGATCAGAACCTCTCCATGCTTTTCGCTGTCTACGATGTAGACGTCGTTGGCACCTGTCTCCATCACATCTTTCAGCTGCCCGAAGTATGTTCCGTCCTCTGTAACTACGTCCATACCTATCATATCGGCAATATAGTACTCGTCTTCCTGCAGTTTGGCCGCGTGTTCTCTTTTGACAAAGAGCGGCTGTCCCTTATACTTCTCTATATCGTTTATATTATCGATCCCGTTGAACTTGAGGATTGCAAACTGTTTGAAATATTTCACATGTTCGATCCTGAGCGGAATCTGTTCTTTTCCTGTATCCAGTATGACTTCTTCGAGTTCTTCAAAACGGCGGGCATCGTCGGTCGTCGGGAATACTTTTACCTCCCCGCGAACTCCGTGTGTCGATGAGATCACGCCTACTCTGAGAAACTGTTCCATTTTTCTCCTTCCCAGACAAAATTAAGAACAGCTCTGTGCATGGATACATGACAGCCTGTTCTTAAATTTATCTTTTATGCAGACACTTTACTGTGTAATGTCCACAACCACTTTTTTATCTTCTTTTGCAGCGGCTGCTTTCACAACGGAACGGATTGCTTTCGCAATACGTCCCTGCTTTCCGATCACCTTTCCCATATCACTGTCGGATACATGGACTTCGATGACGGTTGTCCTGCCTTCTGCTCTTTCTGTAACCACAACATTTTCTGGCTCATCAACGAGAGCCTTTGTAATTACTTCGACTAACTCTTTCATTTCGAGCACCTCCGAGGCCTTGACTATTTTTCAATTCCTGCTGCTTTAAAAATCTTGCTTACAACCTCTGTCGGCTGTGCTCCATTGTTTAACCATTTCTTTGCTGCTTCTTCATCTACTTTGAATTCGCTCGGATCGCGTGTCGGATCATATGTTCCGATTTCTTCGATGAATTTACCGTCTCTTGGAGAACGGGAATCAGCTACGATGATTCTATAGAAAGGAGCCTTTTTCTGTCCCATTCTTCTTAATCTGATTTTTACTGCCATTTGTTTCACCTCCGCATATTTATGAATATTTGTTTATGTTAAAAAGGTAATTTGAATTTTCCCTTTTTACCACCTCTGCCGCCCATCATTCCAGGCATCTGCTTCATCATCTTTTTCATCTGTTCATACTGTTTGCACAGCTTATTTACTTCCGAGATATCAACACCCGCACCTTTTGCAATGCGATGCTTTCTGGATGGATTCAGGATATCCGGATTTCTCCGTTCCTTCACTGTCATGGAGTAGATGATCGCCTCCATACGTTCCATCTTTTTCTGTGCTTCATCGGAATCGATCTCCGGCGTCTTTCCTGCCTTTCCAAGCATTCCGCCGCCAAGCCCCGGCAGCATCCCAAGGATATTGCCAAGTCCTCCCATCTTTCTCATCTGTTTCATAGATTCCAGATAATCTTCGAAATCGAACTGGGCTTTTTTCAGCTTCTGCGACATCTCTTTCGCCTTTTCTTCATCGATATCGGCTTCTGCCTTCTCAATCAGCGTAAGGATATCTCCCATACCAAGAATACGGGATGCCATTCGATCCGGATAAAACTGCTCCAAATCTGAAAGCTTTTCCCCCATTCCGACATAAAGAATCGGGCATCCGGTCACGGCCTTGATGGATAATGCTGCTCCACCCCTTGTGTCTCCGTCCAATTTCGTGACGATGACACCATCTATACCAATCTTTTCGTTGAACTCGCTTGCCACATTGACTGCATCCTGTCCTGTCATGGCGTCTACCACGAGGATTGTCTGATGAACAGTCACAGTCTCTTTGATTTCCTGAAGTTCCGCCATCATGTCCTCATCTATGTGAAGACGTCCCGCTGTATCAAGGATGACCAGGTTATTGCCGTTTTTTGCCGCATGTTCCATGGCAGCTTTGGCGATATTGGACGGCTTATGATTCTCGCCCATGGAGAATACTTCCACACCTTGCTTTTCTCCGTTGATCTGGAGCTGCTTGATGGCAGCCGGACGGTAAACGTCACATGCAACAAGGAGCGGTTTTTTGCCTTTGAGCTTAAACTTTCCGGCAAGCTTTGCAGTCGTTGTCGTTTTACCGGCACCCTGCAGACCTGCCATCATAATGACCGTCGTCTCTTTCCCCGGCTGGAGACGGATCTCTGTTGTCTCAGATCCCATCAATGATACGAGCTCCTCATTGACAATCTTGATAACCATCTGGCCCGGATTGAGTCCATTCATGACATCCTGTCCTACGGCGCGTTCCTGTACGCTCTTTATAAAGTTTTTCACAACTTTGAAATTGACATCGGCTTCCAGAAGAGCCATCTTTACTTCTCTGAGTGCAGTCTTTACGTCGTCTTCCGTAAGCCGCCCTTTGCTTCTCAGGCTGCGGAACACATTTTGAAGTTTTTCTGTTAAACTGTCAAATGCCATTTTATAACTCCTCTATAATCTCATCAGAAATCTGCCGGATCTCCTGGATCAGGATCTCTTTTTCTTTCTCCTGATATGTGTCCAGCAGGTTGTCGATCTGATGTACCTTTTCCTTGATCGTGAGAAACTTGCGTATCAGATGCAGTTTGTTTTCATACCCTTCCAGTGTCTTCTCGCACCTTCTAATCGTATCATGCACACCCTGGCGGCTGATCCCGCGATCCTGCGCGATCTCCCCAAGTGACAGATCTTCCAGTATGAACTGCTCGTATATCTCTTTCTGATGTTTTGTCAAAAGCTCTCCGTAAAAATCATACAAAAGAGTTTGCTTGATCAATTCGTCCATTTTTCTCACCTGAGCCATCATACTATAAAAGCAAACAGGTGTCAAGTGTTTTTTCTTGACACCTTTATTTTTTTACTACCTGTCCAGCAGTTTCTTTATGTTTAGTATACCTCTTCCTTGGACATGGCGACTTTTCCCTGTATCATCGGCGCGTTCCATCATTCGTATCTTGACTTCCACATTGCTCATATCCGGATATTTGCACAACAGAAGCGCCGCAGCGCCGGATACGATGGGTGCCGCCATGGATGTTCCGCTTTTCACGCTGTACATCTTGTGATTTTTCAGCCCACACCAGCCATTGCATGAGGTAATGTATGACCCGGGAGCCACAATATCCGGCTTGCAGACGCAATCTTTTGTAGGACCTCTTCCAGAATAATTTTTTCCAATCTTCCCGTTTCTGTCCCGTAATTCTCCATCATCTGAGGCTCCCACTGTGATAACTTTGGGACTGATGCCGGGGATAGTGACAGTCCCTCTGCCGGGCCCATAATTTCCCGCAGCTGTTATGACGACAAGCCCCGCATCCCACATACGCTCCACCCATCTGAGAAGCTCCGCTTCCTCTGTGTCTCCTTCGTGGGGAAGTGTACCGATAGAGATATTCACAATTCGGATTCCCCAACGCTCTTGATAATTGAGAACAGCCCGAATTCCGTCTATAAGATCCCTGATTTTCCCCTCTCCTCTTTTGTCCAGCACTTTTATGGCTACGATGCGGCACCCAGGTGCGATTCCTCTATAAAATCCGGATGACATTTTCCCGCTTCCTGCAATGATACCTGCTACATGAGTCCCGTGGGAATTGTCATCATACATTATTTTTTTACCGGAAACCATATCCCCAAAAGCAGCGATCCTTCCATCAAGATCCGGATGATTCGTGATCCCGGTATCAAGAACTGCAACCGTCACGCCTTTGCCGTCGATTCCTCCATGAAGGGTATCGTCGCAGTCGTACTGGATGGCTTCCCTGACATGCTTCATAATCAAAATCCCCTTTTTAAACAGCTTATTCATAAAAATACCTTCGGTTACTGGTTACACCAGGTCAAGGTCTTGGCCATCAACCAACTTTGAATTGACTTACAACGAATGTCTCTTTATACTAAAAAAAGTTGAAATCAACAAAACAAATGAAAGGGATAGGAAATCAATTATGGAAAGAGAAAAACTTGGATCCAGACTTGGGTTTATCTTACTGTCTGCCGGATGTGCAATTGGGATCGGAAATGTCTGGAAATTTCCTTACATAACGGGACAGTATGGAGGAGGAGCATTCGTCGTCTTTTACATCTTCTTCCTCGTTATCCTGGGGCTTCCGGTTATGACGATGGAATTTTCTGTGGGGAGAGCCAGCCAGAAAAGCCCAGTCCGGGCATATTATGTACTGGAGAAAAAAGGAAGTAAATGGCATTTGCACGGCTATGTGGCCTTGATCGGGAACTATTTTCTTATGATGTTCTACACGACTGTCGCCGGATGGATGCTGCACTATTTTTACATGACCGCCACTGGGAAATTCGAGAATGCATCCACTGAGAAGGTAGAATCCCTCTTCAATGAAATGCTTGCCAGACCTAGTGTCATGCTCTTTTGGATGGTTATCGTAGTGGCTGCCGGAATCTTGATCTGCTCAGTTGGGCTTCAGAAAGGGCTTGAGCGTGTCACAAAAGGGATGATGATCCTTCTTCTGCTTATCATGGTTGTCCTTGCAATCAACAGTCTGCTTTTAAAAGGCGGAGCAGAAGGCCAATGTCATTAAGTTAAGGAAAAATAATTAGATTCTTATATTAGAAATAAT
>NZ_JBKSWG010000018.1:0-259 GCF_047234585.1 Sellimonas sp.
CAGTTATCAAAGTTCCGTTCGCCGTCTCGCGACAGCTATATTAGATTACCACATCGCTTCGTTTCTGTCAAGAACTTTTTTCAAGTTTTTTCGACTTTTTTCAAGCTTTGTGATGTCGCTTCTTGTTGAAGCTTTGTTATTTTATCATTGTTATTTCGTTTTGTCAAGAACTTTTTCAAGTTTTTCCGATTTTTCCGAAACAACAAACGGAGAAAGAGGGATTTGAACCCTCGCGCCGCTATTAACGACCTACTCCCTT